>JAVXWK010000830.1:0-6806 GCA_032230575.1 Pseudonocardiales bacterium
CCGGCGCCCAGTGGGAGTTCCACTACGGCGGGCGCACCCGGACGTCGATGGCCTTCCTGGACGCGCTGGACGCTGCACACGGCCCCCGGGTCACGCTGCACCCGCAGGACGAGGTCGGCCTGATCGACCTGCCGCGGATCCTGGGCACCCCGCAGCCGGACACCCTCGTCTACTGCTGCGGGCCCGAGCCGCTGCTCACCGCGGTGGAAGCCGCCTGCGCCGGCTGGCCCGCCGGGACGTTGCACGTGGAACGCTTCGCTCCCAAGGAGCAGGGCGAGCGGGTCCTGTCCGGCGACTTCGAGGTCGAGCTCACGCTGTCCGGGCTGACCCTCACCGTCCCACCGGACAAGTCGGTCCTCGAGGTGGTCGAGGAGGCCGGGATCCCGGTCCTGTCCTCGTGTCAGGAGGGGACGTGCGGCACGTGCGAGACGCCGGTGCTGGCGGGCGAGGTCGACCACCGGGACTCCCTGCTGACGCCGGAGGAGCAGGCGGCCAACGACACGATGTTCATCTGCGTCTCCCGGGCGGCCTGCCCCAAGCTGGTCCTGGAGCTCTGAGCGGCGCACCCGCGGAGGAGCCGGTCGTGCTCGCCGGACGGCCGGGGCCGGGGCCTGGGCCGGGGCCTGGGCCGGCCGCCCGCCGGACGGCGGGCACCAAGCTGCTCGCCGTCCTGGACGCGTTCAGCCGGGACCGGCGGGCGCTCACCCTGTCCGAGATCGCCCGTGCCACCGACGTCCCGCTGTCGACCGCGCACCGGCTGATCGCCGAGCTGTGCTCCTGGGGCGGTCTGGAGCGCGACGACGACGGCCGCTACCGGATCGGGCTGCGGCTGTGGGAGCTCGGCTCGCTCGCGCCGCGCGGTCCGGGGCTGCGCGAGACCGCGTTGCCGTTCCTCGAGGACCTCTCCCTGATCACCAGGGAGAACGTGCAGCTCGCCGTCAGGGAGGGCACGGAGGTCGTCTTCGTCGAACGGATCGCCGGTTCCGGCGCGGTGCCGGTGCTCACCAGGGTCGGTGGCAGGTTCGCGCTCACCACCACCGGCGTCGGCCTGGTCCTGCTCGCCCACGCTCCCGCCGAGGTGCAGGAGGACGTGCTGGACAACCCGATCGACCGGTACACCGCGAGGACCGTCACCGATCCCGCGCAGCTGCGCCGGATGCTCGCCGACACCAGGTCGAACGGCTTCTCGATCAGCGACCGTCAGGTCACGATGGACGCCCTGTCGGTCGGTGCGCCGATCCGCGACGCGAACGGTGTGGTCATCGCCGCGGTCTCGCTGGTGGTGCGGCACGGCAGCACCACGCCGCACGCCCTGGCACCGCTCGTGCGCACCAGCGGCCAGGCGATCTCCCGCGCGCTGTCGTCCTGAAGGGCTTCCATTTTACGGAAAGCGCGCTACGGGACACGCGGTGCTCTCGGCCACTCTGTGACTCCCCACCACGGAGAAGGAGCGCCGATGACCGGCTTCCCGCGCGACCAGTGGTACGTCGCCGCGTACGGTTCCGAAATCGGGCACGACCTGTTCACCCGCACCGTCTGCGGCGAGCCGATCCTGCTCTGGCGCACCCGCGACGGGGCGGTGACGGCCATGCCGGACCGGTGCGTGCACCGCCGTTTCCCGTTGTCCCAGCCACCTTCCCGGCTGGTCGACGACCAGGTGGTCTGCGGCTACCACGGCTTCACCTACGACGCGGGCGGCCAGTGCGTGGCCGTGCCGGGGCAGACCCGCATCCCGCGCACCGCAAGGCTCACGCCGTATCCGGTCGTGGAACAGGACTCGTTCGTATGGGTCTTCATCGGCGACCGGGAGAACGCCGACGCGTCACAGATCCCGCGGGCGCCGTGGCTCGTCTCGCCGGACTACACGACGCTCGCCGGCATGGAACCGTTGCGCGCCAGGTACGAACTGCTCGTCGACAACCTGCTGGACCTCTCCCACGAGACCTATCTGCACAGCGGTTACATCGGCACACCCGAGGTGGCCGCCACCCCGATCACGACCGAGGTCGACGAGGACGCGGGCATCGTCTACGTCTCACGGCACATGGACGACGCGGAATGCCCGCCGTTCTACGCGAAGTCGACCGGCTTACAGGGCAGGATCGCGCGCTGGCAGGACATCGAGTACACGCCGCCGTGTCTGTACAAACTGCACGCCCGCATCGCGCCGGTCGGATCCGTGCCCGATCCGGACGGGACCGACCCGGACGCGTTCCACGTCGAGGTCGTGTACGCGATCGTGCCGGAGACCGAGCACTCGACTCACAACTTCTGGTGCGTGGCAAGGGATTTCGCACTCGGTGACGAGGAGGTCTCCGCGTTCCTCGCCGAGAGCAACCGCACGGTCGTCCTGCAGGACGTCGCGGCGTTGAACGTGCTCGAACAGGTCATCGCCGCCGAGCCGGAGGGCTACCAGGAGCTGTCGGTCAACATCGACACGGGCGGGCTCGCCGCGCGGCGGATGCTCCAGCGCCTGCGCGAGAAGTCGTGAACGCGCTCTCCGGCAACCGCGTGTTCCGCATCCACTGGGTGCTGGGGACCGACCGGCTCCGCGCGGTGTGCCACTGCTCCGCCGAGCGCGAGTTCGAGGATCCCGTCGAGCTGTGGGAGTGGCTGCACGCTCATCCCGTGGGGCACACGCCGTGAAGCTCTTGCTGGAGAACAAGAAACCGATCGCCGACGGCGTGGTGCTGCTGACACTGCGGCACCCCGACGGGCACAGCCTGCCCTCCTGGACACCGGGTGCCCACGTCGACCTGGTGCTCGCCGACCACCTGGTGCGCCAGTACTCGCTGTGCGGCGACCCGCACGACACCTCCGTCCTGCGGCTCGCCGTGCTCCGCGAGGAGGCGGGCCGCGGCGGCTCGCGGCACGTGCACGACGTGCTCAGCGCCGGGCAGCTGGTCGAGGTTCGCGGGCCGCGCAACCACTTCCCTCTCGTCGACGCCGCGCGCTACCTGTTCATCGCGGGCGGGATCGGCATCACCCCGATCCTGCCGATGCTCACCGAGGTCGCGGAGCAGGACTGGCGGCTGGTGTACGGCGGCAGAACCCGGTCGTCCATGGCGTTCCTCGACGAGCTCGAACCGCGCGGCAACGTCGAGATCCGGCCACAGGACGAGCACGGGCTGCTCGACCTCCCGGCGCTGCTCGCCGACGTCGGCGACGACACCGCCGTGTACTGCTGCGGACCCGAACCTCTGCTGGCCGCGGTGGAAAAGCACCACACCGCGGGCAAGCCACACGTCGAACGCTTCACGCCGAAAGCCGGGGCGACCGACGGTCCACGCCAGGAGTTCGAGGTCGAGCTGGCGCGGACCGGACGCGTCCTGCGAGTACCCGCCGGTCGTTCGATTCTCGATGTGGTCGAACGGTCGGGCGTGCCGGTGTTGTCGTCGTGCCGCGAAGGAACCTGCGGTACGTGCGAGACGCCGGTGCTGTCCGGCACGCCCGATCATCGCGACTCCCTGCTGACCGGCGAGGAACGGGCGACGGGGGACGTGATGATGATCTGCGTGTCCCGTGCCCGCTCCGACCGGCTGGTGCTCGATCTCTGAGAGTCGGTGCTCCAGCAGGGAAACGCTGGTGCGGTAGCCGGAGCCGGGCGGCCGATGCCGACGTCCTCCCCCGGTGGTGACCCCGGTCGTGCGCACCGAGGCGCTCGAGGCGGAGGTCACCATCGACGCGGACGGTTGCTCGTACACGAACGAGCAAGAGCGGGAGTTCAAGCCGGTCGAGCAGGTCCGAGGCCGTTCACCTCAGCACCCGCACGCCGTAGCGGGCCAGTTCCGTGACGCCGCTGACCCGTTCACCGCTGAGCAGGTCGACGCGAGCGCCGTCCACCACGACCTTCGCGGGCTCGGGCCGGTGGTTGATCACGAACAGCAGGTCGCCGCGCCGCACCGCCTCCACGCCCTCCGGCTGTGGCGACGCGGTCACGCCGGCCTGCTCCGCGATGTGCCCCAGCAGCCTTTTCATCGCGGCGGGTTCCGGTCTGGTCGCCACGTACCAGGCGGTGCCCTCCCCGAACCTGTTGCGCAACACCACCGGTGCGCCGGCGAGCTCGCCCTCGGCGACCTCGGCGACCACGTCCGCCGTGGTGGGCGAGAGATCGTCGGCCCAGAAGTCGGCGGTGAAGTCGCCGAGCAGCTCCGAGGTGCACGTCATCGTGTCTCGCTGGGGCAGGAACTCGTCGATCCGCAGCCCCATCAGGTCGGTCAGCAGCGCCGGGTAGCCACCGACCCGGACGTGGTCGTGCTCGTCGACCACTCCGGAGAAGAAGCCCATCACGAACGTGCCGCCCTCGTCCACATAGGACGTGATGCGGTCGGCGTCGCAGGCGGTGAGGAGGTAGAGGTTCGGCGCGATCACCACCGGGTACTTGGTCAGGCCGTCGCGGGGCCGGACGAAGTCGACGACGATTCCCAGGCGCCACAGCGGTTCGTAGAAGTCGCGCAGCCGCGCGAGGAGGTCGATCCGGGCCGGCAGGTGTTCTCCGCTGACCGCCCACCAGTTGTCCCAGTCCATCAGGATCGCGACCTGGGCGGGCACCGGCTCGCCCACGACCTCGGCCAGCTCGGCGAGATCCCGGCCGAGGGCCGCGACCTCGCGGAAGACCCGGCTGTGCGGACCTCGGTGCGGCACCATGCCGGAGTGGAACTTCTCCGCGCCCGCGCGGGAAGCCCGCCACTGGAAGAAGCACACCGAGTCCGAGCCGCGCGCGATCGCCTGAAGTGACTGGGTTCGCAGGTGGCCCGGCGGGCGGCGGGTGCCGTGCGAACCGCTCGCGGACTGCTCCATCAGGAACCACGGCTTGCGCCCGGCCAGGCCTCGCATCAGGTCGTAGCTCATGGCCGTCCCGACGTGGGCGCCCGGATCCGTGAGGTCCGGATACCAGTCGTGGGACACGAAGTCCTGCTCCGCCGCCGCCTGCCAGTAGTCGAGCGGGGCGAACAACCCCATGAAGTTCGACGTGGCCGGCACGAGCGGCGTGGTGTTGTGCAGGATCTCACGCTCGGCCCGCAGGCACTGCAGCAACGACTCGGAGCTGAACCGCTTGAAGTCCAGCACCTGGGTGGGGTTGCGCAGGTACGGCGCCGCGCGGGGCGGAAGGATCTCCGCCCACTCGCCGTAGTGCTGGCTCCAGAACGCGGTCGCCCACGCCTCGTTCAACGCGCCGAGCGTCTGGTACTTCTCGCGCAGCCAGCGGCGGAAGTGCTGCGCGGTCCCGTCGCAGTAGCAGACCTCGCAGTACTCGTTGTTGATGTGCCACAACGCCAGCGCCGGATGCTCGGCGTAGCGGCGGGCCATCGCCGTGACGATGGTCCGCGCGTACTGGCGGTAGACCGGTGACGAGGGGCAGTAATGGTTGCGGGAACCGTGTGACATCCGCACGCCGTCCGCGGTCACCATCAGCGTGTCCGGGTGGCGCAGGCTCATCCACGGTGGCGGCGAGGCCGTCGGAGTCGCGAGGCTGACGCCGATGTCGTTCTCGTGCAGCAGCTCCAGCACGCGGTCGAGCCAGCCGAAGTCGAACACGCCCGGCGACGGTTCCAGCCTGCCCCACGAGAACACGCCGACGGTGACGAGGTTGACCCCGGCCTCGCGCATCAGCGCGACGTCCTCGAGCCACACCGCCTCCGGCCACTGCTCCGGGTTGTAGTCACCTCCGTAGACCAGGCGGCCGCGCGTGACGTCGGACAGCTTGCGCATGTGTCATCCCTTGACGGCGCCGAGAATGACGCCCTTGGTGAAGTGCTTCCGCACGAACGGGTACACGAACAGCACCGGCACGACAGCGATGACGACCACGGCCGTCTTCACCGCGAGCGTCCGCAGCGGCGCGACGCCCGCGATCACCGACTCCCTCCGGTGCCGGGAATCGGCCGGCCCACCGGGATCCGGCGGGAAGGGTCAGGCGCGGCGCAGGCGCGGGGCTGTGCTCGCGCGGCCGGAGAGTTTCGGCGGAAGCAGGGTCAGCGGTGCCGTCGGGTGGCCGTTCAGCCTCGCGACGAGCAGTTCCATCGCCTGCCGCCCCAGTTCCTCCGCGGGCAGCTGGACCGAGGTCAGCTGCATCTGCTCGGCGAGCTCGTCCGGGCAGATCGCCACGACGGCCACGTCGTCGGGAACCCTGCGCCCCAGCGCCCGCAGGCTTCCCGCGACCCAGCCGAGCGCCGCCTCGTTGTGCACGACGAGCGCGGTCATCGCCGGTTGTGTGCGCAGCAGCGAACGCACGGACGCCAGCACCGACTCGTAGTCGTCCTCGGCGGGCAACGCGGTGGACGCGATGCCCCGCCGCATGGCCGCCGCGCCGAACCCCGCCATCGTGCGTTGCGCGTAGCCGGTGTTGCGCTGGTACACGACGCTCGGGGCGCCGAGGAACCCGATGTAGCGGTGGCCGAGGTCGGCCAGGTGGTCGACGCACCGCGCCCCGGCGGACTCGAAGTCGAGGTCCACACAGGTCAGTCCCTTGACCGCGGCCGGCCGTCCGATGAGGACGGACGGCTGTGCCATCTGCCGCAGCAGTGGGACGCGGTCGTCGTCGAGTTCCACGTCCATCACCAGGAAACCGTCGACCTGGGCGCTGCCCGCCACCCTGCGCAGGCCCTGCGCGCCCTGGTCGGCCGTCACCAGGAGCACGTCCATGTCGTGCCTGCGGGCGGCGGTGACCGCCGCGGTGACGAACCGCATCACCACGGGCAGATGCACGCCGGGACGCAGCGGCAGCACCAGCGCCACCACGTTCGACCTGCTCGTCGCGAGCGCCCGAGCCCCGGCGTGCGGATGGTAGCCCAGCAGCCGGATGC
>JAVXWK010000832.1:0-4488 GCA_032230575.1 Pseudonocardiales bacterium
GAGTTGGTGTGCAAGGTGGGAGGCAAGGCGTTCGCGTTCATCGGCCTCGACGCGCACACCGTCGGGCTCAAGTGCGGGGCTGATGCCGAAGCCGCCGCGCCGTGGCGGGAGCGCTTCCCGGACGACATCACGGTGAGCGGCTACGTGGGCCGCTACGGCTGGAACACCATCGCGCTCAAGGGATCGGTGCCCGACGACGACCTGTTGGAGCTGGTCGACGGCTCCTACGAGGCCGTCGTCGTGCGATTGCCGAAACGCAAACGCCCCTAGGACTGGCGCTCTTCCGGTTGGAGGATGCCGAAGATGTTGCCCTCGGTGTCCTTGTAGTAGGCGAGCAGGCCGACGCCGGGCATTTTGTCCTTGGGCAGCGCCACCGTGCCGCCGTTGACCTCGATGGCGGCGATGGTGGCGTCGATGTCGATCACGCTGATCGTCATCACGTAGCCGTGGACGGGCGCGTCGGGCGCCGGGTCGGGTCCGCGGCGGGGGAGCAGTCCGCCGTTGACGCCGGGCTGGTCGTCGTCTCCGGTGGCGATGGTCCAGTAGGGGATGTCGCCCCACTGTTCGATCTTCCAGCCGAAGACGGAGGAGTAGAAGTTCCGCGCTCGCTCGGGATCTGCGGCGTGGATCTCGAAGTGCACAGGACGTGACATGAGACGGCACGCTACTCCGGACACTGGTTGTCCGCATTGGTCTCTACGGTGCCTGCATGGCTACCGAATTCCAGGTCTCGTTCGACGCGAACAACCCGCCCGAGCTCGCCGACTTCTGGGCGCAAGCACTCGGTTACGTGACACAGCCGCCGCCTCCTGGCTTCGCCACGTGGGAGGAGTTCGCGGTCAAGAACAACATCCCGTTCGACTCGGTCGACGACTACGCGGCGCTGATCGACCCGGACGGCAAGGGACCGCGGTTCCTGTTCCAGCGCGTGCCGGAGGGCAAGACCGCGAAGAACCGCATACACCTCGACATCCGCGCCGGCCTCGACTCAGTGGACCGCCTGGTCTCGTTGGGTGCCACGCGGGTGCGCGAGCACGACGACCAGACGGGCCACTGGGTCGTGATGCTCGACCCCGAGGGCAACGAGTTCTGCGTCAGCTAGTGATGTCCTTCGACTTGAACTGACGTGCCGCGAGCAACGTGAAGATGCCGCCGTAGACGAGCGCGGAGAACATCCCACGCGTCATCTCCGACCAGTCCACATCGGTCGAGAGCAGGTCGGCCCACGCCATCGAGTAGTGCGTCGGCAGGTAGTTGCGCAGATCCTCGAGCGGCTGAATCTGGTCGAGGATCTGCGACACGATCGACACCAGCACCGTGCCGCCGACCGCGCCGAGCGGTGCGTCGGTGGACACGGACAGGAACAGCGCCAGGCCCGCGACCCAGAACAGGTTGATCGCGATGTAGCAGACCGCGAGTCCCATGCCGAGCACGCCGTCCGCGAACGGTGCCGCCTCGCCGGTGGGGCTCACGACCTCGCCCGCGCCGTACCAGAGGACGCCGACTCCCAGCGCCACCGCGGGCAGCAGCGCGAGGGCGAAGAAGCTCAGGAGACCGGACGCCAACGCTTTCTGGCGGAGCAGGCGGTGGCGCGGGATCGGTGCGGCCAGCAGGTACTTCAGGCTGGACCACGAGGCTTCGGACGCGATCGTGTCGCCGAAGAACAGCGCCACGATCATCGGCAGCAGGAAGCTGCCGCTCACGAACAGCGTGAGCACCACGAAGTTGATGCCGCTTGCCGTCGCGAGGTCGACGAAGCCGCCGGTTCTGCGGTTCGGGTCGGACTGACCGATCTCGAAGCTCAGGGCGAGGATGAACGGCAGCAGCACCAGGAAGCCCAGGACGAGCTGGGTCCTCCTGCGCCGGATCTGGCGTTGCAGCTCGACGCGGATTCGCAGCGTTCTGCGGGCCTTGTAGCCGACTGCCGAGCCGTCCGGCGCCACCTCGGTGTGTTGGTGGGCCGCCGCGTCGGTGAGCTCGGTGATCGCGCCGGGGTCGGTGTGGACGTCGTGGTCGTTCACCGGTTCACCTCCTGCCGTGGTGCCTTGGTGCGGTTCGGGTTCGCCGTGAGGACGGTCTTGATCACGGGGCGAACCTCGGCGGGCTCGTCGGTCGTGGCGTCACCGGTGTGCGGCGTGTGGTCGTTCACCGGTCGGTCTCCGCTCCGAAATTGTCAGACCTGGCTGGGATAATTGAGTCAAGGGGTCCCCCTTCGCCGGCGAGCAGCGTGTGCTCGCTCGACGAGGGGACCTCTGCCTCGGCTTGGGCGCCCACCGTCGCGGACGCCGCTGCCATCAGGAAGTCATTCACCGACCAGCTCCAAGAACGCGTCTTCCAGCCTGCGTCGCGGACCCGCCTGGTCCACCGCCACACCGGCCGCCACGAGAGCAGACAGTGCCGCGGCGCGCGGGACGCCGTTCATCGACGCGTGCACGGCACCCTCGTCCTCGTGCACGTCGTGCACGCCTTCGATGCCCCGCAGGACGTCGGCCGCCTTCGAGGGGGAGTCGACGCGGAACGTCGCCTCGCCGCCTCCTGCCGCGATGTCGGCCACCTCGCCCGCGGCGACGAGCTGGCCCTTGTGCATCACGACCACGTGCGAACAGGTCTGCTCGACCTCGGCCAGCAGGTGCGACGACACCACGACGGTGCGGCCGGCCGCGGCGTAGCGGCGCAGGACCTCGCGCATCTGGTGGATCTGGGGCGGGTCGAGGCCGTTGGTCGGTTCGTCCAGGATCAGCAGGTCCGGGAGGCCCAGCATCGCCTGGGCGATCGCGAGCCGCTGGCGCATGCCCTGGCTGTAGGTGCGCACGCGGCGGTTCACGGCGTCGCCGAGGCCCGCGATCTCCAGCGCCTCCTCGACGTGCGCCTCTTCGAGAGGCCGGCCCGTCGCTGCCCAGTACAGCCGGAGGTTCGCCGCGCCCGAGAGGTGCGGCAGGAAGCCCGAACCCTCGACGAACGAACCGATGCGCGACAGCACGGGCGCGCCCGGCGTCACCTTGTGGCCGAAGACCCGGATGTGGCCGTCCGACGGGTGAATCAGGCCCATCACCATGCGCAGCGTCGTGGTCTTGCCGGCGCCGTTGGGGCCGAGCAGACCCAGAACCTGGCCGTGCTCCACGCGGAACGAGAGATCGCGAACCGCCTTCAGGCCACCGGGGTACGACTTGGTCAGGCCGGAGATCACCAGCGGCACCGACGAAAGCTCTGGGTCCGAGTCGTGCGCCAGACGACGGCGGAACATCGCGATGACGCCGGCGCCGATCAGCACCAGCAGCGCGATCACGATGCCCCACAACGCGGCCACCGGGAAGCCGGTCGTCACGTTGCGGCCCGGCACCACGGGCACGGAGATCGAGTCGGATGCCAGCGAGATCCGGTACGCGGCAGGCTGTTCGGCGTTCGCGAACGCCTGGTCCGTCGTCGACACGACCAGAGCCAGCTTGTGCTCGCTCTCCACCGGCCGGACAGCGGGCGGCAGAGTCACCGTCACCTCGGCCGCGGAACCGTCCGGCGGCAGGGCCACGCGGAACGGCGCGACGACCGAGCCGGGCAGCACACGAGTGCCGTCCGCCGAGACGTCGTACAGCTTGGCGAACAGGATCGCCTCGCCGGAGTTCTGGTCGCCACGGGCAACGCGCAGCCGCACCGTCGAGGAACCGGTCAGCAGCAACTGCGAGTCCAGGGCGTCCGAAGCGAACACCGCCGCCTGGCCCGGCAGGTCGATCGACAACCGCGAGGAGATCGCCGACGAGCGCGAGAGAGCCGAACCGAGGCCGGGCAGGTTGGAGATCGCCGCCGGGTTGCCGCCCGCCGGGTTCACCGCGACCTGCTCGCGTCCGTTGAGCTTCACCGGCTTGCGCTCCACCGAACCACCGGAGAGCCCGGGGTAAGTAGGCGCGACCACGGTCCTCAACGACGGGGTGCCGGACGAGCGGAACGCGCCCTGCACCGTGTACTCGAAGCCGGTGCCGGGGTCATTTCCCTTGCCCTGCAGGTGGAACGCCATCCAGTCGGCGATCTCGCCGCGCAGCGACGTGCCGGGGTTGCCGCCGTCGTGGCCACCGGCGTACCAGACCATCTTGACCTTGCCGCCGGCCGCGGCGATCTGGCGCGCGGTCGCGTCGGACTGGTCGAGGCCGAACAGGGTGTCCGCCTCGCCCTGCACCAGCATCGTGGGCAGCTTGATCCGGTCCGTCACGGCGACGGGCGACGACTTGCGCAGCAGCTCAAGGGTTCGCTGCGACGCGCGGCCTGTCGTGGCGACCTCGGTGTAGGCGGCGCAGACCTCGGGCGTGAAGCGGCCGCACGCGCCCAACGCGGGTGTGGGCGGCTGGCCGGCCGCTCCCGAGTTGCCACCCGGCTGCTGCGCGGGCTGCTGGGACTCGGTCTGACCCATCTCCGGCGCGTCACCCGTGGGCGACGACAGGTCAATCGACGTCATGCCCGCCGAGAAGAAGATGCCCGCCCACGAGCGCTTGAAGACGC
>JAVXWK010000499.1:0-6271 GCA_032230575.1 Pseudonocardiales bacterium
GGACATCGCAGGGCCGCTGCACTTGTAGCCGCGCTCCAGGTGGATCCTGATCTTCTCGCCGGGCGCGTACTCGGCCTTGTCCAGGAACGGGTCGGTGCGCGGCGTCTGCGCCTCGTTCAGGCTGAACGACAGCTCCCCGGTCTTGGTGGTGTCCTTGCACTTCAGCGTCGCGGTGTACTCGCCGGTCTGCTCGACGAACGTGCCGCTCAGCGAAGGCAGGTCGACCGACGCGAAGCCTGCCGACGCGAGAGACACCGGACCGCCGGGGCACGTGCCGTCCTTGACGGTGATCTTGAACTGGGCGCCTGGACGTTGCATGCCTTGGAAGTAGAAGGTCGGCGCGACGTCCTCCTGCGCGCTCGCGATCGGCGTCATTGCGAACGCGGCGCTCAGGACCGCAAGTGCCACAACAGTTTTCTTCACGGTTTCCTCCCTCAGATCAACGTCGCGTAGACGATGATGTTGTCCCGGTAGCTGTGCGCGGCCTGGTCGAAGCTGCCCCCGCAGGTGATCAGCCGCAGCTCGGGTTCGTCGGTCTCGCCGTAGACGGCCTCGGTGGGGAAGCTGTCCTTGGCGATCTGCTCGGTCCTGCGCACGCGGAACTTCGCCGTGGTGCCGTCCTTTCTGGACACCTCGACCTCGTCACCCGCGACGAGTTCCTTGAGCCGGAAGAAGATTCCCGGCTGCTTGAGGCCGTCGACGTGGCCCAGCAGGATCGCGGGGCCCGCCTCACCGGGTGTGCGCGCGAGCTTGTACCAGCCGGCCTGCATCGGCTGCTCGACCGGCGGCACCTCGACCGTCTCGTCGGGGTTGAGCCCGAGCGGGACGAGCGAGGACTTCGCGCCGATCTTGGGGATGCGCAGTTCCGTCGGCTCCGACGGCGGCATGCCCTTGTCCACTCCGGACGGTGCGGGTGACGGCACTGTTGTCGTCTGCGCCGGTGCGGTGGGCAGCACGACGTCAGGTGACGATGCGCAGCCGGTCAGCAGCAGCGTCAGTGCGATGAAGAGCCCCCAGAACGAACGCATGCCCCGAACACGCAGGTGTCCGGGGCACGGTTGCCCTGATTCTGGGCGTTACTTAATCGAGATCGTCGTGCCGCATGAGCTGGCGGCCGGCCTCGGTGATCGAGCCCGACAGCGACGGGTAGACGGAGAACGTCGTGGCGAGGTGCTCGACGGTCAGCTGGTTCTGCACGGCCAGCGCGATCGGGAGGATCAGCTCGCTCGCGTTGGGAGCGACGACCACACCGCCGATGACGACACCGGTCGCCGGGCGGCAGAACAGCTTCACGAAGCCCCGGCGCAGACCTTCCATCTTGGACCGCGGGTTCGTGGCCAGTGGCAGCATGATCGTGCGCGCGGGCACCTCACCCGAGTCGATCGCCTGCTGGCTGATGCCGACGCTCGCGATCTCGGGGTTGGTGAAGACGTTCGCGGCGACGGTCTTGAGCTTGATCGGGCTGACGCCCTCGCCCAGCGCGTGCCACATCGCGATGCGGCCCTGCATGGCGGCCACGGAGGCGAGCAGCAGGATGCCGGTGCAGTCGCCGGCCGCGTAGACGCCGCTGACGTTGGTCCGGCTGACCCGGTCGACGGGGATGTAGCCGCCGCGCCCGAGCTCGATGCCGATCTTCTCCAGGCCGATGTCGGTCGTGTTCGGCACCGAGCCGACGGTCATCAGGGCGTGCGACGCCTCGATCGTGCGACCGTCTTCCAGGTGGATCAGGACGCCGTCGCCGGTGTTCTCGACCCTGTCCGCGCGGGCGTGCTTGACGACGGCCGTGCCGCGCTCGGCGAACACGTCCTCGAGCACCGCGGCCGCGTCGGCGTCCTCGTGGGGCAACACCCGGTCCCGGCTCGAGACCATGGTCACCTTCACGCCCATCTCGGTGTAGGCGGAGGCGAACTCGACACCCGTCACACCGGAACCGATGACCGCGAGGTGCTCGGGCAGCTCGGGCAGGTCGTAGATCTGCCGCCAGGTGAGGATCCGCTTGCCGTCCGGCTCGGCGCCCTCGAGCACCCGCGGCGTGGCGCCCGTTGCGATGAGCACCACATCTGCGCTGAGGACCTCTTCCTCACCGTTCGCGGCGATGGAGACGACCCGGTGCTGCGCGAGCCCTTTGGAGTCGTCCGCGAACTTCGCGCGGCCGTTGATCAGCCGCACACCCTCGCGCTGCAGCCGTGCCCGCACGTCCGCGGACTGCGCCAGGGCGAGGCCCTTGACCCGTCCGTGGACCACGGGAAGGTCGACAGCGGCCTGGTCGTTGTTGGTCTGAATGCCCAGCTCACCGGCGTTGCGGAAGGCACTGCGAGCGCCTGCCGAAGCGATGAAGGTCTTGGACGGCACGCAGTCGTACAACACGCACGCGCCACCCGCCCCGTCGTTCTCGACCAAGGTCACGTCGGCGCCGTGCTGCGCAGCGACCAGGGCTGCCTCGTAACCTGCGGGTCCGCCGCCGATGATGACGATGCGGGTCACGATCAGTTCCCTTCCACGGGCTTGCTGGGGCGGCTCAACCGTACGCGTTGACCGAATCGCCCGTGTCGTCAGTACCGAAAGCTGATCGTTGGGTCGCTACGCTGTCGGACGTGCCGCTCTATGCCGCGTACGGGTCGAACATGGATCCGAACCAGATGATGGAGCGAGCCCCGTACTCCCCGCTCGCGGGGACCGGTTGGCTCGTCGGTTGGCGTCTGACGTTCGGTGGCGAGGACCTCGGCTGGGAAGGCGCTCTCGCGACCATCGTCGAAGAGCCCGACCAGCAGACGTTCTGCGTCCTCTACGACGTCTCGCCCCGCGACGAGTCGCGCCTGGATCGGTGGGAGGGCGCGCTCGGCCTCTACAAGAAGATCCGGTTGCGGGTGCAGACGCTCGAGGGGTCCGTGGTGGCCTGGCTGTACGTGCTGGACGCGTACGAGGGCGGGCTGCCGTCGGCTCGGTACATCGGGGTGGTCGCCGATGCGGCTGAGGCTGCGGGGGCGCCGGACGATTATGTGAACGACTTGCGCACCCGCCCCTGCCAGGGGATTGGGCCCTGAGCTCGGGCTTGCCTCGTGGTTCCTCGCTGGGGTGGGCGCTGACGCGCCGTGCGGTGGTCGCGTCATCACCGCAGCTCCTGGGCTTGAGCTCGGACGGCTCGCTTCACATCACCCTTGGCGGAATGGGCTGCTCGCCTTCGGCATCGCGTGATTAAGAGACCCATTTGTCGTGCATGCGAGCGGCCCGTATGGGACTAGGCGCTAACCGGTGGCTTCGGCGAGCAGTTCCACCAGGTGGTGGTGCATGCGGCGGTAGTCGACCGGGGTGATCGTCGACCAGGGCGCCTGACCGTCCGAAGCGCGCCGCATCTGCAGGTAGCGCCCCTTCGGGGTGTCGTAGAAGGCGACCACGCGGTCCGGGCGCACCCGCTTGCCCCACTTGTCGCGGGCCGCGGCGCCGAACTGGCCTCGGTTCGAGGCGTCGCGGACCATCTCGGCCAGGGTGTGGGCGTCGTCACCCCGCAGGCGGCCCTGCAGTCCTGCTTCCAGGTCTTCTGGTGTGGTCGCTGACGCGGCCGCTGCGTCCAGGTCGGAGGAGGGCAGGGTGATGGAGTGACCCTCGCCCGCTGGAGCCGTGGGGAGGGCGGTGAGCGCCTCGCGGGGGAGTCCGCCGGCCTCTGCCGGGCGGAGGATCAGCTGGCCGCCGTCCAGGATGGCCAGGACGCCTGCCTGACCCTTGCCCGCCGCCAGGAGGCGGACGCTGCGGTCCGCCAGCCACATGCGGGCGTCGATTTCCTGCTGCGGGCGGTTGAGCACGTGCAGCAGGTCTTCCAGCGTCGGGTCGAGGGAGCGGGGGCCGCCCAGGCCGCGGGCGCCGAGCTGGCGCCAGACGCGGTCCTCGATTTCGCGGCGTTCCTCGCGGGTCTTGCCCGGCGACGGCACCTTCAGCACCAGAGGCATCGTCTCCAGGCCCAGGTGGTCCCAGAGAACGTCGAACTCCAGCGTGGAGATGATCACCGGGTCGCGCGTGTCGCTCGTCCCCATGTCCAGGCCCAGCACAGTCATCAGTCGGTCGTGCTCTCCCCGATCACCGGCATCGAGTAGCTGCCGACGCCGTAGATGTCATCGCGTTCGCGGAGGTAGTCGGCGGCCTTGTGCTCCAGGTCCTCCTCGTCCTCGCCCTTGCGCGGGCCCATACCGCCGAAGGGGTCGAACTGCTGCTGCAGCGGCACCGCACGGCGGTGAACCTGGTCGCTGTCCGCGGCCGCGCCGACGGTGCCCATCGAGCCCATCGCCGAGCCCGAGGCGGAAGCCACACCGGCCGCGTTGCCGTGACCCATCACCGGGCCCACGGCGGCGGACGAGGCGGCGGTCGCGCCCTCCTCCATCTCCTTCGGCTCGTGGGACGAGGAACGGCCCGCGCGCTGGCCCGGCAGGCCGACGCCCGCGGTGCCGGTGCTGCCAGGACCGGCGGTGCCGAAGGACGAGACCGAAGTCGTGCCCTTGGAAGTGGAACCGGTCGACGTCGACGCCCCCGAGGTCCGCGTCGAGGAGCCGGGAGGCGGAGGCGGGGTGGAGCCACGAGGCGGAGGTGCGGACGAGACGCGCGAACCCGTGCCGGTGCGGCCGCGGGTGACGCCGCCGGTGGTGCCCTGCGGGCCGACGACCCAGGCGCCGGACGTGCCGACCTGGGCACCGCCGCCGTGCGTCACGCCGGCGCTGCTGATGTTCAGCTGCGGAGGCTGGCTGAACTGGCCCAGCGTCGAGGTGTTCGCCGTCGTGGACGACGCGTAGGTGGACATGACCTCACGGGCGCGGCGCTCGGCGGCGTCCTGGGCCGCCTCCTGCTTCTCGTGGTCGGTCTGGCCGACGAACAGGTGGGTGAGGCCGGTGACCAGCGCGCCCGGCTGTTCCGAGGTCACGTTCACGGGCTTGGGCATGTCCGCGCGGGCCTTCGAGATGTGGCCCGCCTGCAGCTCTGCCGAGTAGCGCATCACGTCCGCGCCGGTGCGGGCGCTGTCCGCCCACGCCGCGATCGGGTTCAAGCCTGCCTGCGCGATCTCGGACGCCTTGCCGGTCCACTTCGCGCCGGACAGCGCGATGCCGTTGTGCAGGTCGTCGTTGATCTCGGTCAGCGCGTTCGACACGCCCTGCCAGCGCTCCATCGACGCGAACGACGCGGAGGGGCCCGGACCTGCGTTGATGCGGTCGTACAGCTCCTTGTGGCTGTAACCCTGCCAGCGGTGATCGCCCATCGTCAGCACCCGCTCTTGTTCATCATGCCGGTGTTGTCGCCCTCGACCACCTGGTACTGGCGCTCGATCTGGTTCAGGTTGTCCATCGCCGTCTTGAGCTGCCGCTGGTAGTTCAGCAACGCCTGCAGTGCCGAGTCGCCGTCGGAGATCGACCTGTCGTTGAACTTCTCCGCGGCCTCGGCGCTCACCGGGTCACCCGCCCACGGACGGATGCGGAACTCCGTGATCGCCATCTCGATCTGCTTGTCGAGCTTGGTCAGCGCGGCGGAGAAGGTGCTGCGCAACGCCGGGATCGCCTCTGGTTCCACGTTCAGCTCGTGGCTGACGGGTGGCGAGGAGTCAGCCCCGCTGCGTCCCCCTGGCGGCATGGTGCGACCTCCGGCGGTTGTGCGTACAAGCGCGTCGACACTCTAACCACCGAAGGTAACGCTGGGGAGTGCGATCAGTGACAACCGCCCGTGTGGGTCAGCGCTTCTGGAGCAAACTGGCCATCGCCGCCTCGGCCACCCGCTGGGCTCCCAGGCAAAGATGATCTTGTTGCACCGCAGTGGAATTCCCGCCGTCGCGGAACATGACGTCGAGGAACTGGCCGTCCGCCACGTCGATCTCCACGTTGCAGACGTCGTCGAGGTCGGGTGTGCGGACGGTAATCGCCGCGAAACCCTCGATCGAGCTCACCGCGTACTCCACCTGGGCGTTTTCGGAGAGCCACACGTCAGCGCCGGACGCCAGCACCAGCGCGAGCCGGGCCACGTTGCCGCTCGTCGTGCTCCGCATCGTGCACGCCTTCGCGTCGCCGAAGCTCTTCTCGACGTACGCGCTGGGCGGGTTGTCGAGGCTCAACGAGGTGCGCTGCTCCGGGGTGAGCACCGCGCACGGGTCGAGCCCGTCGAGCGGCACGGCACGCGGCCGTTGCGGGAAGTCCATCTGCTGAGAGGACGTCGGGGGCGGCGGTGGGGGCGGGCTGTCCAGTGCACTAGGGGCAGGTGCGGCCGTGCATCCGGCCAGCGCCACCGCAACGATGAGGAGCGC
>JAVXWK010000503.1:0-2718 GCA_032230575.1 Pseudonocardiales bacterium
TCGACGGCATGGTGGTCGGGCTGGGGGCGCTCGGCGCGGTCACCCGCATGACCCTGGACGTGCAACCGGCCTTCGAGGTGCGGCAGCGGGTGTTCGAAGGTCTTTCCTTCGAGGCGCTCTGCGAGCACTTCGACGAGATCGTCTCGTGCGGTTACAGCGTCAGCGTCTTCACCCGCTGGGAGGACACCGTCGACCAGGTGTGGGTCAAGACCCGCTCCGACGAGGGGGACCGGGTGGAGGGTGACCTCTTCGGTGCGGTGCCCGCGACGGTCGACCGGCACATCATCCGCGGGCTCGACCCCACGCCCTGCACGCCGCAGCTGGACCGTCCGGGATCGTGGTCGGACCGGCTGCCGCACTTCCGCATGGGGTTCACACCGAGCGCCGGCGAGGAGCTCCAGGCGGAGTACCTGTTTCCACGCCGCCACGCGGTCGAGGCGATCGCTGCCGTTCGTGCCCTCGCGGACAGGATCCGGCCGCTCCTGCTCTCCGCCGAGATCCGCACGGTCGCCGCGGACCGGCTGTGGATGAGCATGAACCACGGGGAGGACTCCGTTGGTCTCCATTTCACGTGGAAGCCGGAGCAGTCAGCGGTCGAGAAGGTGATCGTCGAGCTGGAGAGTGTCCTGGCCCGGTTCGGGGCGCGTCCGCACTGGGGCAAGCTCTTCACTGCGACGTCAGCGGAGATCGCGCCCCTCTACGAGCGCCATGCGGACTTCGTCGGCCTGGTCGAGCGGCTGGACCCCCGCGGGGCGTTCCGCAACACGTGGCTCGACGCTCACGTCCTGGGCGGCACGTCGTGACCACCCAGGCTCAGGCCCGGCCGGCGGCCGCCGCCAGCCCGGTCTTGGTGAAGGCGAGCGCGTCCCGGGCCAGCGCCCGGTTGTCGGTCCACAGATTGCGCCAGATCGCCAGGTCGTTGGAGAGGGTCCGGTGGACCACCTCGGAGGAGAAGGACTCGAAGGTCACGATGCCCTCGTAGCCCACCTCGGTCAGCGCCGAGAAGAACTCCGTCCACGGGATGGTTCCCGTGCCCAGCGCGCCGCGGTGCGACTCGCCGACGTGCACGTAGCCCAGCCGCCCTGCCGCGGCTGCGGCCTGCACCGCCCCCCGGAACGAGTTCTCCTCGATGTTCATGTGATACGTGTCGAGGTGGGCCATGACGTTGGGCCGTTCGACCGCCGCGATGAAGTCCAGCGTCTCCTGCGTCGTGTTGATGACGTTGGTCTCGTACCGGTTGCAGAACTCGAGGGCCAGCGTGATGCCGGAGGCTGCGGCCTTGTCGGCCAGCCAGGCTATGGCCGCCTGGGAGTTGGCCCGTCCGCGTTCGGTGGCCGGACCGGCGTACTTGCCGAGCTTCGAGTAGAGGACGCCGCACAGCACCGTGCCGCCGCTGTCCCGCACGACCGACAGGGCCGTGGCGAGCCGCTCGCGGCCTCGGGCGACGACGTCGGCGTCCTCGCTGGAGACGTCGGTGTCCTGGCTCAGCCCCAGCGACGCGCTGACCTGCAGGTCGTACTCCTGCAGCAGTCGCGCGGTCATGTCCGCGTCGAAGCCGGTCGGGTCGATCGGCGCGATCTCGATCAGGTCGTATCCCGCCTCGGCGGTGGAGGCGATGGCATGGCGTGCCTCGTCGGGGGACCAGCCCCCGGTCCAGACCAGGGCGTGGACGCCGTAGGTGATCGGCATGGGATCTCTCTCCACTTCCTTCATCGGTCGATCGGTGCTCACGCGGTCATCCCGTCCCGCCGTACTTGCGGTTGGTCAGCCCGTTCAGCAGCGCGGCGAAGATCAGCACGATGCCCAGAGCGAACAGCTGGAACTGGGACCCGGCGTTGCCCGGCACCGCGAGCAGGATGCCGGCGTTGAGCCACACGATCAGCAGCGTCGCGAGCACGACACCGGCCACCCGGCCGATGCCGCCGGTGATGGCCACGCCGCCGAGGACGGCGATGGTGATCGCCGGCAGCGCCATACCGTTGCCGGCCACCCCGGCGTCGGGGCGCGCGGAGGCGAACTGGGCCACCGTCACCACCGCGACCAGGCCCGAGATGACCCCGGCCGCGGTGTATGCCATGAACCGGGTGCGCCGGACGTCGATGCCCGACCACTGCGCGGCCACGTCGTTGGTGCCGATGGCGTAGAGCCGGCGGCCGTACGTGGTGCGGTTGAGCAGCAGCCAGATCACCACCGCCGTGGGGAGCAGGAAGGTCATCGTGCCCAGCGGCACCTGGAGGCCACCCACCGGGACGGTGCCCGCGGCGGAGAAGAAGTCCTGGATCGGCTGGGTGCTGATGGGCTGCTGATCATTGATGACGACCGCGAGCGAGGAGTAGGCGTAGTAGGTCGCCAGTGTGGTGATCAGAGCGGGGTAGCCGATGTAGGCGATGAGGAATCCGTTGACGGCGCCGCACAGGCCGCCGAACGCGGCGGCCAGGACGATCGCGGCCCAGAGCGGCCAGCCCCACTCCCCGTACGCGAACCCGAACACCATGCTGGTGAGCGAGACGATCGCGCCGACCGACAGGTCGATGCCCCCGCGGCCCGAGGTGATGACCAGCAGCTCGGCGAGGCCGAGCATCACCAGCGGCACGGCGCTGATCAGCGTCGCCGACATGTAGGAGAGGTCGAACGGCGCGCTGAGGTAGTTGCGGTCGGAGAGCGTCATCATCGTGACGACCACCGCGACGAGCAGGACCAGCAGCAGCACGATCCGCT
>JAVXWK010000534.1:0-5685 GCA_032230575.1 Pseudonocardiales bacterium
CGGATCTTCGAACGCCGCCGCGCGACCACTGAGGACGGCTGGCTCGTGGTCGTGTTCTCGGTGCCCGAGTCCGAACGCGAGAAGCGCCACGCGTTGCGCACCAGCCTGACCCAGCTCGGCTTCGGCACCACCGCGCCCGGTGTGTGGGTCGCGCCGGGCAACCTCGCCACCGAGACCCGCCGCACCCTGGAACGCCGCGGCCTGGCCGAGTACGTCGACATCTTCACCGGTCAGCACTTCGCGTTCGGCGACCTGCGCTCGAAGGTCCGGTCGTGGTGGGACCTCGACGAGCTGGCCGACCTCTACGCGGACTTCCTGCGCCGCCACCGCCCGGAGCTCGACATCGGCGTCATCACGCCGAAGCAGGCTTTCGGGCTGTACGTGCCGATGCTGACCCAGTGGCGCCGCCTGCCCTACAGCGATCCGGGGCTCCCCCTCTCGTTGCTGCCGCCGGGGTGGAACGGCGTGACGGCGGAGGCGTTGTTCGAGCAGCTGAACGCGACGCTGAGCGCACCGGCCCGCGAGCACGCGCTGGCCGTGATCCACAGGAGCTGATCGCGCCCGCACTGTCCACTGTCGCCGCGCTGGAAGTCGCTGCCGGGTTCACACTGGTTGTCCGCCGTGCTGGGGGGATCCCTTCCAGTGAAAGGCAGACCGTCATGCGCGCAGTTCGTTTCCACGAGTTCGGCGACCCGCACGTCCTCACCGTCGAGGACGCCCCCGAGCCGCATGCAGGACCTGGCGAGATCCGGATCAGAGTCGAGGCCGCCAGCGTGAACCCGGTCGACACGAAGATCCGGGCCGGCTATATGGCCCAGTTCATGCCGACCACGTTCCCCGCGATCGTCGGCAGGGACGCGACCGGTGTCGTCGATGAGATCGGCGAGGGCGTCAGCGGCGTCGAGCCTGGTGACCGGGTGTTCGGTCTGGGCCACGGCACCACTGCCGAGTACGCGGTCCTCAACGCCTGGGCGTCCGTGCCCAGTGCGTGGACGGTGGCGCAGGCAGCCGCGGCAGGCGTGGTGTCCGCGACCGCCATGGCCAGCTTCGACGCCCTCGGTGGCATCTCCGGCAGGACGGTGCTCATCGAGGGCGCCGCCGGCGGTGTCGGTTCCGCCGCCGTCCAGATCGCCGTCGCCCGCGGTGCCACCGTGATCGGCACCGCGAGCGAGGCCAACCACGACTTCCTGCGCGAGCTCGGCGCGATCCCCGTCACCTACGGAACGGGTCTGGCCGAGCGGGTCGCGACGGTAGCCCCGAACGGCGTCGACGCCGCGCTGGACACCGCGGGCTCCGGCTCGCTGGCCGACCTCGTCGCCCTCGTCGGTGACGCCTCGCGCGTCGCGACGATCGCCGACTTCGGCGCCGAAGCCCTCGGCGTCACGCTCGTCTCGGGCGATGTGAACGCCGCCGCGAACCTCGCCGACGTGGCCCGGCTCGGGGAGTCGGGGGCCTACACCCCGCACGTGCAGGCCACCTACCCGCTCGAGAAGGCCGCCGACGCACACGTGCACGTCCAGGGCGGCCACACCCGGGGCAAGGTCCTCATCACCCTCTGACACCTGCCTACTCGGACATGCCGGCGACGATCGACGCGGAGGCCGCGCGCCGCGCCGGTAGTACAGCCGCGAGCACACCGGCGATCCCGACCGCGACGAACAACGCGGCCAGCTGCCCGAACGGGACGGACACCACCATGGCCAGGTCGTCGTCCTGGGACACCGCGACGACGAGCAGCACCGCCGCCGCTCCGCCGACGACGGCTCCCAGCACGGCGCCGGTCAGCGCGATCAGGCTCGACTCGACCACCAGCATCCGCCGCAGTTGTGCGCGCGTGAAACCCAAGGCGCGCAACAGGGCCGACTCCCAGGTCCGTTCGATCACGGACAGCGTCATCGTGTTCGCGATGCCGAACAGCGCGGTGAGCACGGCCAGTCCGATCATGGCCCAGACGAACGCCAGCAGCTGGTCGACCTGCCCGGTGAACTCGGCCCGGACGTCGGCGAAGCTCACGATCTTCGCGGTCGGCACGCCCTGCACGGCCGCGTCGAGACCTGCCCGGCCGGCGGTCCTGACCGCGATCGTGTCCACGCCCTCGCCCGGCCACAGCGCCCGGTCGGTGTAGGAGTCCGCGCCGCCCGCCGGTTTGATCACCCCGACCACGCGCAGCTGACGGGTGACCTCGGCGACGGACGCGGTCAGCTCGGTGCCGACGTCGGCGTGCACCCGCCGAGCCATGTCCTCGGTCAGGATGATTCCGTTGCCCTGCAACGTCAGTGAGCCGCGCACCACCTCGGGGCGGATCAGGGTGCCGAGCGAACCGGGTGTCACGGCGGCCAGGTCTGCCTGCCGGTCGCCCAGCTTCATCGGCAGCCTGGTCTCCCCTCCCGCCTGCGTGATGCCGGGCGTGGCGGCGATCTGGTCCAGCAACGAGGTGGGCAGCTGCCGGTCGTTGATCGCGCTGCGCACCTCGTAGTCCGCGGGGAACTGCTGTTCCAGCTGACTGTCCCTGGTCTCCTTCACGCTGGTCGCGATGACGGTCAGCATGGTCACGACCGACACGCCGACCAGCAGTGCCGCCATCGTGGCCGCGGTCCTGCGCGGGTTGCGGGTGGCGTTGCCGACCGCCAGCCTCGCCGGGACACCGCGCAACGGACGGCCGAGCGCCCGGATGACCGGGCCGGCCAGGAGCGGACCGGCGGTGACGACGGCGCCGAGCAGGACCATGCCCGCACCGATCGCGAGCGTCATCGCGAGTTTCGGACCCCCGCTCTGGGTGAGTGCCAGCCCGGTGAGCAGCGCGGCGACCAAGGTCAGCACGATCGCCACCACCGTGCGTGCCCGGCCGGTGCGGGCGACCTCCTCGCGGCTGTCGGCCTGCGTGCGCAGCACCTCCATCGGGGAGACGCGCGTGGCCCGGCGAGCGGGCAGCAGTGCGGCCACCAGCGTGACGCCGAGGCCGACGGCGAAGGCAGCGGCTACCGCCGGGACGCCCACCGGCAGCCGGACCGGTTCCGAGCCCAGGACCGACTGGAGTGCCGCCGCCAGTCCGATTCCGGCGGCGAGGCCGAGGACCGACGCGAACACGCCGACCACGGTCGACTCGAGCAGCACGGAACGGAAGATCTGCCTGCGTTCGGCGCCGATGCTGCGCAACAGACCGAGTTCGCGGGTGCGCTGGGCGATGAGGATGGTGAAGGTGTTCATCACGACCATCGACGCCACGATCAGCGCGACCACCGCGAACAGGGTCATCGCCAGCGCGATGTCCTCCGTGCCGCCGTAGCGGGCGAGCAGGATCTCCGTATACGCCGCACCCGTGGAGACGTAGAACCCCTGCCCCAACGCGGTTTGCAGTCTGTCAGCGAGTGTTGCCTGATCGACTCCGGACGAGCGCACGACGACCTGGGCGTCGTAGGCCGGTTTCGCCGGGTCGACGAACGGGGTGATGCCGGGCAGGAGCACTTGGGCGCTGCCTGGACGTTCTGCGGTGCCGCTGTCGTAGATGCCGCTCACGGCGAACGTGGTCGGTGTGGAGTCGCGGCCGAGCAGCACGACCTGCGATCCCACGGTGAGGTCGCGGTCACGAGCGGCCTGGGCACTGACGGCGATCTGCCCGGCCGACGGCAGCGTGCCCTGCTCGATCTCCTGGGGGCGAAGTCCTGGATCGGCGGCCAGGGACACAAGATCAGCCTCGTCCGCACGTCCCTGCGCGCCGACGATCGGTACCGGCACGGTTCGCCGCAGCTCCGCGGCCGCGACGCCGTCCACCGCCTTGATGGCGGCGAGGTCCAGCGGCGCGTACTCGCGTGACTCGACCACGGCGTCGACGCCGCGCGCCGACCGTGCGAACTCGTCGCGCATCGTCGCCTGGAGCGCGTCGGCCAGCACCATCGTGCCGGACACGAACGCCACACCGACCACGATCGCGACCGACGACAGCAGCAGGCGCGCGAACCGCGCCCGGATCCCGGCAAGGGTCGTCCGCAGCATCACGCCCCCAGCCTTCCGAGCATGCCCAGCACGGACTCCGGCGTCGGGTGGTAGATCTCGCCCGCCACCCGGCCGTCGGCCAGCAGCACCACGCGACCGGCGTAGGACGCGGCGACCGGGTCGTGCGTCACCATCACGACCGTCTGGCCGAGATCACGCACCGACGTGCGCAGGAACTCCAGCACATCGGCGCCGGTGCGCGAGTCGAGGTTGCCGGTCGGTTCGTCGGCGAACACCACGTCCGGCTTGCCGATGAGGGCTCTGGCGCAGGCCACGCGTTGCTGCTGGCCGCCGGAGAGCTCGCTCGGCTTGTGCCGCAACCGGTCTCGCAGCCCGAGCAGGTCGACGACGGTCGCGAACCAGACGCGGTCGACCTTCTTGCCGGCCAGCCGCAGCGCCAGCAGGATGTTCTCCTCGGCGGTGAGCGTCGGCAGCAGGTTGAACGACTGGAACACGAACCCGATCCGGTCGCGCCTGAGCCTCGTCAGCAACGTGTCATCGAGTGCCGTCAGCTCCTTTTGTCCGATGTGGACGGTGCCTTGGTCGGCCCGGTCCAGTCCGGCCAGGCAGTGCAGCAGCGTGGACTTGCCGGACCCGGACGGGCCCATGATCGCGGTGAACTCCCCCGCGGTGAACCGGACGCTCACGCCGTCGAGCGCCCGGACCGCGCCCAGGCCGTTGCCGTAGATCTTCACCAGTTCGTGGGACGAGACCGCTCCTCGAACCTCCACTTGGGACACTGTCATCGCATCTCCGTGTTCGTCGGGATTCCTGCGGCCAGACGGCGGCGGTGCGACGACCGGTTCTCCTGGAGCGGATTTGTGACCCACGACACACTGGTTCGAGAACCTGGTAGCCGTTTCCGGCGTCTTGCGGAGTGTGAGAGCAATTCGGGGTGAGCTGGACGAGGAGCACCTCCTGCGCCGTGTCGCGCGAGGTGACCGTGCCGCGTTCGAGGAGCTCTACCGCCGCACGTCGCCGTGGCTGACGGTGCGGCTGCGCAGGCGCTGCTCCGACGAGCAGATCGTCGCCGAGGTGCTGCAGGAGACCTACCTCGCGGTGTGGCGGGCGGCGGACGCGTTCGCGGGTGCCGGGGTGGACGGCAGCGCGGTCGGCTGGTTGTGGACCATCGCAGCCCGCAGGCTGATCGACGCGTTCCGGCGGCGCGCGCACCACGCCCAGCCCCCTGCCGCCGCTCTCGAACCCGACCGCCGCGCCGCCGAGGACGAGGCACTCGACGGCGTGGTCGGCGACGAGGTCGGTGACGCGTTGCGGCGGCTCGCCCCGGAACTGCGGCAGGTGCTGCAGGCGATGGTGCTCGACGGGCTGTCGGTCCGGGAGACCTCGGTACTGCTCGGGGTGCCTGAAGGCACTGTCAAAACCCGCGCCCGGCGGGCACGGATCGCGATGCGGGAGGCGCTGGCATGATCACCGAACACGCGTCGGAGCGGCTCATCACCCGCTACGCCGACGGAGACGACACCATTCCCGGCGACCAGCTGTGGGCGCTCGAGGCGCACCTCGAGTCGTGCGCCGGATGCCGCGCCAAGCTCTCCGCCGGCCCCAGCCCCGCCACCGCGGCCCTCGTCGACGGCGTCTGGGCCCAGCTCGAATCGCAGCTCACCCCGCCGCCGGCCAGGCGCCGCCCGGTCCAGGCCTGGCTCGCCACCTGGGCGCCGCCCGCGATCGTGT
>JAVXWK010000579.1:0-14368 GCA_032230575.1 Pseudonocardiales bacterium
CGACATCCTCGCGCTGAACGGCCAAAGCCAAGGCATCCTGTCGATCCTCGTCTTCGGCGCCGCGACGGACTACGCGTTGCTGCTGGTGTCGAGATTCCGGGAAGAACTCCGGGACACACAAGACAAGTACGCCTCCATCCGCACGGCCTGGCGCGGCACGGTCGAACCCATCGCGGCGTCGGCCGGCACGGTGATCCTCGGCGTGCTGTGCCTGCTGTTCAGCGACCTCGACTCGAACAAGGGGCTCGGACCCGTTGCGGCCATTGGCATCGGCGCGGCACTGCTCACCACGATGACGTTCCTGCCCGCGACCCTGGCGTTGCTCGGGCGCGCCGCGTTCTGGCCGTTCACGCCGAAGTTCGGCTCGCCGCACCCGGAGACGAGCGGGCTGTGGGGCAAGGTCGCCGGCATGGTGCGGACCAGGCCGCGCGCGATCTGGATCGTCACGACCCTGGTCCTCCTGGCCGGCGCCGCGTTCCTGCCGCAGCTCAAGGCATCCGGCACCGCGCAGTCCGACGTGTTCCTCACCGAGGTCGAGTCCGTTGCGGGACAAGAGGTGCTGTCACGGCACTTCCCGGGCGGCACGGGCTCACCGACGGTCATCATCGCCGCCGAGGGCAAGACCGCCGAGGTGCTGCAGAAGTCCAAGGTGGACGGCGTAGCGGACGTCAGGCCCACTGGAACAGCGGAAGGCCTGGTGCGCATCGAGGCCACGTTGAAGGACGCGCCGGACTCGGACGCCGCGGTGGCAACGGTCGAACGCATCCGTGCGGCGGTGCACGGGGTCGACGCCGAGGTCGGCGGGCAGACGGCGACGTTGCTGGACACCAGGAAGACGTCCGAGCACGACCGGCTGCTGATCATCCCGATCGTGCTCTTGGTGATCTTCCTGGTGCTCGCGCTGCTGCTCAGGTCATTGCTGGCACCGGTCCTGCTGATCGCCACGGTCGTGCTGTCGTTCGCGGCCACGATGGGTGTGTCGGCGCTGGTGTTCAACCACGTCCTGGGCTTCCCCGGCGCGGACCCGGTGGTGCCGCTGTTCGGGTTCGTGTTCCTGGTGGCGCTGGGCATCGACTACAACATCTTCCTGATGACCCGAGTCCGCGAGGAGACCAAGCAGCTCGGCACGGTCGAGGGCACGCTGCGAGGCCTCAGCCTGACCGGCGGCGTCATCACGTCGGCCGGCGTGGTGCTGGCCGCGACGTTCGCCGCGCTCGCCGTCCTGCCGATCCTGTTCCTCACGCAGATCGCGTTCATCGTCGCGTTCGGTGTCCTGCTGGACACGCTGCTGGTGCGGTCGTTGCTGGTGCCGGCGCTGTCGGTGGACATCGGCGGCCGAATCTGGTGGCCGTCGAAGCCGCGGTGAGTCAGGATCGCGTCCATGACCTACACCGCACGTCAGCTCAACCGCGCCACGCTCGAACGGCAGCTGCTGCTCGAGCGTGAGCCGGTCGACGTGCTCACGGCGATCGACCGGATCGTGGCGATCCAGGCGCAGGAACCCGCGTCGCCGTACATCGCGCTGTGGAACAGGATGAGCAGCTTCGACCCGGCCGATCTCGACGAGGCGTTCACGAGCGGCGCGGTCCGCAAGGCGACGCTCATGCGGATCACCCTGCACGCCGTCACGGTCGCCGACCACGAGGTGTTCCACCACGCGATGCTGCCCGCGCTCAGGGCGTCCCGGTTGAACGACAAGCGGTTCAGGGCGATGGGCCTGACGATCGAGCGCGCCGACGAGGTTCTCGAGCACATGCTGGAGTTCGCCGCCGAACCGAGGACCAAGCCGGAGCTGGAGGCGCTGCTGCACTCGCACGTCGGCGACGTCGGGGAGCCGGGCATCTGGTGGGCGCTGGCCTCCTACGCACCGCTCGTGCGGATGCCGACCGGCGGACCGTGGGCGTACGGGCCGAAGCTGTCGTTCCAGACGGTGGCGATCGAGCCGCGCGAACGGATGGCGGCACTGGCCGAGATGCTGCGCCGCTACCTCACCGGGTTCGGGCCCGCGACCGTCCTGGACATGAACCAGTTCACGATCCTGCCGCGCACCTCGATCCGCGAGGCGCTGGAGCTGCTGGACCTGGTGCGCGAAGGCGACTACTACGACGTTCCAAATCGGACAATCCCGGACGAGGACACTCCGGCGCCACCAAGGCTGATGGCCATGTGGGACAGCACGTTGCTCGCCTACGCCGACCGCAGCCGGATCATCCCTGACGAGTACCGCAAGCTCGTGATCCGCAACAACGGCGACACACTGCCGACACTTCTCGTTGACGGCCGGGTGGCAGGAGTCTGGCGTCCCAACGAAGACGGCGGCATCGAAGCGACCGCCTTCCACGCGCTGAGTGAGGACCAGTGGACCGGTCTCGCGGAGGAAGCCAAGGCGCTGCACAAGTTCCTCGGCGACCGGGAACCGCAGGTCTACCGCCGTTTCCGTCGCTGGTGGACCGGTCTGCCTGTCGATCATGTTCGAATTCTGTGAAAACGTCAAGATCTACAAAGGACCGCGGCTGAGTCACTATTCCTCCACCCTGCATGGAGGAAAACTCAATGTTCCAAACGAGAAAGCGCGCCCACGCGGCCCTCGCGGCCGGCATGTTGGCGGCGGGCGCGATCACCCTGCTCGGCGGTTCGCCCGCCACGGCCGTCGCGAAGCCGACGGAGTGCGTGGACGAGCACGCCGCGGCCCGTGCCCTGCCCGGCAGCCACGGCCAGGAGCGCAACGAGCTCTCCGACGCCGACGCCGCGCGGATGAACGCGGACCTGCGTCAGAAGATCGAGGCGAAGGCCAAGAACCGCATCGACCTGTCCGCGGAGGCGGCGGGTGGCACGATTCCGGTCGTGTTCCACGTCGTCACCGGCGCGGGCGGCGTGGGCAACCTGACCGACGCCACGATCACCAAGCAGATCCAGGCTCTCAACACGGGCTTCGCCGGTGCGGAGTCGAGCCAGGCGGCGAACACGGGCTTCAAGTTCGTGTTGCAGGCGACCAAGCGCTGGTCGAACAACACGTGGTTCACCAACGTGGATGACGCGGCGACCGAGCGCGCGATGAAGACCGCGACCCGCGTCGGCGGTGCGAGCACGCTCAACGTGTGGTCGACCGACACCGGCTACCTGGGGTTCGCGACGTTCCCGAGCGACTACTCGAGCGACCCGAAGATGGACGGCGTGGTCTTCAAGTACACGAGCGTTCCGGGTGGTGCGGCGACGAACTACAACCTGGGCAAGACGCTCACGCACGAGACCGGGCACTGGATGGGCCTGTGGCACACCTTCCAGGGCGGTTGCTCCACGACCGGTGACCAGGTCGCCGACACCCCGGCGCAGAAGAGCGCCAGTGAAGGCTGCCCGACCGGCCGCAACTCGTGCCCGAGCACGGGTGTGGACCCGATCCACAACTACATGGACTACTCGTACGACAGCTGCTACAACCAGTTCACGCCTGGCCAGAACACTCGCATGCAGAGTGCCTGGACCGCTTACCGCAGCGGCAAGTGATCTACAGCTGAGCCGCGACTCCTCGAGCGCGGTCCAGCTCCCGCTGGTAACGGCCGGGGTTGCGGGCAACGAGTTCCTCGTTCAGCACAAGGGATTCGGTGATCGCGGCCTCGGCCTCAGCGCGTTCGGCCCGCAGCACGCGGATGAACGCGTGGTCCGTCAACGCGTCGGCCAGCAGGTAGGTGTACTCGTACGGATCGTCGGCGTACCACCCGCGATACTCGGCGACGGACCGCAGTGACGCCTCCAACGCCACGTCGTACTGTCCCAAATGGGCAGACGCCAGCGCGAAGGTGTTGCGTGCCATGGCTTTGTCCTGAGCATCGCGGTACAGCTCCAGCCCCTTCGCCGCCGCCTCGGCCGCTTCGCCGTAGGCATGACGCGAGATCAGGGCGCTGGCCCGATTGGACCACGCCCGCGCGAGCTGCTCACGATCGTCGTGCTTCGTGGCGAGCGCCATGGCCTCGTCACTGGCGGCGAAGCACTCGTCGAGCCGCCCGAGGTCGTGGAAGCGGCTGGAGAGGCTGCAGAGCGCGATGACGAGCCGGAGCTCCATCTTCCTGACGGTGTCCTCGCGGTCAGTCGCCGCGATGAGAGTGCGGTACCGGTCGACCGACTCCTCGATCACCGGCACGGCCTCGGCGTCGAGCCCGAGCTCGTGCAGCCGGTTGCCGTGGTTGTTCAGCGCCCCGGCGAGGTTGGTGAGGACCGTCCACTCACGTGACTTCGCTTGCCTGCGCAGATCCGCCACCGCCGCGGCGTGGGAGGCGCGGGCGTCGTCGAACCGGCCGACGCGCTGCTGCATGAGGCTGAGCTCGTCGAGAACGGTGTAGGCGGTCGCGAACGTGTTCTGCCGTTGCCAGAACGCCGCAGCCTCGGCGGCGGCGTCGATCGCCTGCTCGTACTCGCCGATCGTCCTCAGCCGGCGCGCGTACTCGAACAGTCCGTGGGCGAGCGGATAACCCTCCGGCGGCCCGTCCTTGACCCGCTTCTGCCCGCGCGCGTACTCGACCGCCTCGGCGGCCGCACGGGCGGCGTCCTCGTGCCTGCCCAGCTTGCCGAGCAGGCTGATCATCGAGGACCTGATGCGGTTGGCCATCTCCAGGCTGTAGCCGCCGGGCCTCGCCAGTTCCAGGGCGAGCGCGAGCTCCTCCTCGGTGACCGGCAACGCCTCCTCGTACCGCTCCAGCTTCACGAGGTTCTCGTGCAGATCGGTCAACGCCCGCCGCACGCTCACCCGGTCACCGTCGCCCCGGATGATCTCCAGTACTTCCTGGAGCACGCGCACGGCCAGGTCGTGCCAGCCAGCGTCCTCGAACGTCTCGGCCAGGTGTCCCAGCGCCGACGGCAACGCGTTGCGCTGCGGCCACGTGTCCCGCGGCGTGTCCCGCAGCTCCTCGACCACCGGGAACTGGATGCGAATGATCTTGTACGGATCCGGGTGGATGTCCACCGACGGCCGCTGCCACGTTTCCTCGCGGCGCACTCTCTCGATCACCCGCGAGTAGATATCACGCGGTGCGCACCTCGGGGACGGTCTTGGACACTTCTGCCTCCGATGCGACGGAAGCGAGCCGCTCAGCCATGGTGCCGTCGGCGGGAGTGCCCGCGGGCGAAGGCATCTTGCCGAGCAGGTAGCCGGCGTGGCTCACCCCGAGCAGCACCAGGAACGCGTCGGAGAACGCGGGCAGCCCGGCGATGCCGGCCGGGTTGTCGACGGCCTTGAGCGCCGAGGCCGCCTGTGCCACGTAGAGAGCCACCAGCAGGACCGTGATGACGAAGTTCTGGAACTTGGTCAGGTCGATGGACCTGCCCGCCGAAGCACCTTCCTCGGCGGTCAGCATCTCCCACAGCTTCCCGCCTTCCTTCCCCAAGGGGTAGGCGGCCACCGTCTCGGGCCGGTTCGTGCTCTTCACGACCTTGACGGCCGCCGCCACGACCCCGGACGCGACCGAGATGCCGAGCAACCACAGCACCTGGTCCGGGATCTGGAACCCGGCCACGTCGACCTGCCCGGCCGCGAACCGCCCGAACGCCATGCCCGCGATCAGCGACAGCAGCACGACCGTCCACAACATCACCTGCAGCCGCGAGAGGCTGTACCGGCCGCGTGCGTCCCGCAGAACGTTCTGCGCGCCCAGCCTGCTCGGAATCACCACCGCGAGCAGCACGATGACGAGAGCGGACACGAGCCAAGCCCAGAACGTGGTCGCCATGGTGGTCTCCTCGCTACGCCGTTCGGACGCTGTGGCCCATACGTCGTCGAGAGGCGACCAGGCGTTATCACACCGGGTAACGATTTGGGGGTCGGTCTACCACCGGCAGGCGGTGTCCGGCTCGCAGCACGGCGCCAGGAACCGGCAGCTCGGGCAGATCCACTTCGACCCGTTGCCGTAGGGGCGCAGGTCGTCGGACTCGCACTGCGGGCACTGGGGGAGTCGCGCTGTCTTGTGAGCTGTCTTCTTGGCGGGCTCGGTCACGCGGGCACGGTACTTCAGCCGTGGTCGATCACGAGGTCGGCACGACGGGCCGGGTCGCACTTCGCGAAGTAGAGCTTCTGGCCCTCGACGTACCGGCGGTTGCGGGGATCGTCCGGATCGGACGGACTGCCGTCGCGCTTCGCCATGCGTGCCACCGAGACCGCGAACTCGACGGACAGGAACACCGAGAAGTCCCAGTGGTCCACGAGCTCGTCGCGGTGCAGGAAGACCCCGTCCACCAGCAGGATCGCGGACGGCGACGCGCTTTCGAACGGCGCGTCCACGTACTCGTCGGTCGCCAGGTCGTGGCTCGCACGCCGGAAGGGCTTCCCGGCGGCGAACGGCACGAGCAGGTGCTCGGCGAACCGCTCGTGGTCGAAGCTGTCGAGGAAGAACCCTTCGGGCGAGGTCTGTCCGCGCTCCCAGCGCACCGCACGCGGGTGGTGGAAGTCGTCCACGGACGCCCGCACCACCTCACGACCCCGCGCACGCAGCACCGCGGCCAGTTCGTCGCAGAACGTCGTCTTGCCCGCGCCGTCCACCCCGTCGACCGCGACCAGCCCGGAAGCAGGCAGCAGGTCGGCGACTTCTTCATGCACCACGCTCTCGACGATCTCACACGCCGTGACCGCGTTGACCCCGGTCGGATGAGACCCAGGTCTCCCCGGCCTCAAGAACGCGTAAAAGCCGCCCCCAACGCCGTAAGGACGCTGTCAGGTACCGCCTGATCAGGCATTTCGTGTTGCACGCTTCCGAGCGTCATCAAGAAGACCTGTCGTTGAAAGGAGCGGCGTCATGGCCGACCTGGCCTACGCGTTGCTGCTGATCGGGAGTTTCGTCGTGCTGGGCCTGACGGTGCGCGGACTGGAGAAGCTGTGAGCACGGGACTTGTCGCGAACGCCGTCGCCGGCGTGATCGCGCTCGGGCTGATCGTCTACCTGTTCATCGCACTCATCAGGCCGGAGAAGTTCTGATGTCACCTCTCGTGGCCGGCCTGCTGCAGGTCGGCGTCCTCGTCGCGGCACTGGCGGTCGTGTACCGCCCCCTCGGCGACTACATGGCCCGCGTGTTCAGCGCCCAAAGCCATCTGAAGGTCGAGAAAGCCGTCTACCGGTTCGCACGCGTCAACCCGGACGCCGAGCAGAAGTGGAGCACCTACGCGTACGGCGTGCTGGGCTTCTCGTTCGTCGGCATCGTGTTCCTGTACGTCATCCAGCGGGCGCAAAGCTGGTTACCGTTCGACTTCGGCCGCGGGGACATCCCGCCCGGCATGGCGTTCAACACGGCGATCAGCTTCGTGGCCAACACGAACTGGCAGTCGTACGTGCCGGAAGCCGTTATGGGCCACGCGGTCCAGATGATCGGCCTGACCGTGCAGAACTTCGTGTCGGCCGCGGTCGGTCTCGCGGTGGCGGTGGCGTTGATCCGCGGGTTCGTGAGGCACCAGACCGACCGGCTCGGCAACTTCTGGGTCGACCTCACCCGCGGCACCATCCGCATCCTGCTGCCGATCGCGTTCGTGTTCGCGATCGTGTTGATCGCGCTCGGCGTGACGATGTCGCTCAAGTCCGGTGTGGACGTTGACGGCCAGACCATCGCGAACGCACCTGTTGCCAGCCAGGAGGCCATCAAGGAGCTCGGCACCAACGGCGGCGGCGTGCTCAACGCCAACTCCGCGCACCCGTTCGAGAACCCGGGCGAGTGGACCAACCTCATCGAGATCTTCCTGATCCTGGTGATCCCGGTCGCGCTCACCCGCACGTTCGGCCGGCTCGTCGGCCAGAACAAGCAGGGGTACGTGCTGCTCGGAGTCATGGGCGTCATCTGGACCGCCATGCTCGCGGTCATCTGGGGTGCGGAAGCCAGTGGGCTCAGGCCGTTGGAGGGCAAGGAGCTCCGGTTCGGCATCCCCGGCAGCGCGATCTTCGCCGATGCCACCACCAGCACGTCGACCGGCGCGGTCAACTCGCTGCACGACAGCTACACCGGCCTCGGTGGCGGCGGCGCGCTGCTGAACATGCTGTTCGGCGAGATGACGCCGGGCGGTGTCGGCACAGGCCTCTACAGCATCCTCGTGATGGCGATCATCGCGATGTTCCTGGCGGGCCTGATGGTCGGCCGCACGCCGGAGTACCTCGGCAAGAAGCTGGGGCGCAAGGAGGTCACGGCCGCGGCGGTCTCGATCCTCGCGATGCCGACGGTTCTGCTCATCGGTGCGGGTATCGCGGCGATCCTGCCGAGCACGCAGGGTGCTCTCAACAACCCAGGCGCACACGGCCTGTCGGAGATCCTTTACGCCTACGCGTCGGCGTCGAACAACAACGGGTCTGCGTTCGCCGGCATCACGGTGACGAACGACTGGTTCCAGTCGTCACTCGGCCTGTGCATGCTGTTCGGCCGGTTCATCCCGATCGTCGCGGTGCTGGCACTCGCCGGATCCCTTGCCGCGCAGAAGAAGGTGCCGGTCACCTCGGGCACGCTGCCCACCACCGGGCCGCTCTTCGCGACCCTGCTCACCGGCTCGATCGTCCTGGTCGCCGCGCTGACGTTCGTTCCCGCTCTCGCTCTCGGCCCCATCGCGGAGGCACTGCAGTGACCGCCACACCCAGCATCGCCTCGGCGATCCCGGACGCCCTCAAGAAGCTCCACCCGCGTCACCAGCTGCGCAGCCCGGTCATGTTCGTCGTCTGGGTGGGCTCGCTGCTGGTCACCGTGTTCGCAGCGACCGACCCGAGCGTGTTCACCGTCGCGGTCGCGCTGTGGCTGTGGTTCACCGTGTTGTTCGCGAACCTCGCCGAGGCCGTCGCGGAAGGACGCGGCAAGGGCCAGGCGGATTCGTTGCGCAGGACCAAGAAGGACGCCGTCGCGAGGCTCGTCAACGGTGACGTCGTCGCCGGAACCGAGCTGAAGGTCGGCGACCTCGTGGTCGTCGAGGCGGGCGAGGTCATCCCCGGCGACGGCGATGTCGTCGAGGGCATCGCGACGGTCGACGAATCGGCGATCACCGGCGAGTCCGCACCCGTCATCCGCGAGTCGGGTGGCGACCGGTGCGCGGTCACGGGCGGCACGACGGTGCTGTCCGACCGGATCGTCGTCAAGATCACGACCAGGCCGGGAGAGTCCTTTGTAGACCGCATGATCGCGTTGGTAGAAGGTGCGGAACGGCAGAAGACGCCGAACGAGATCGCGCTGACGATCCTGCTGTCCACGCTGACGATCATCTTCGTGCTCGCGGTCGTGGCACTGCAGCCGTTCGCGATCTACTCGGGCGGCGAGCAGTCGGTGGTCGTGCTGACCGCGCTGCTGGTCTGCCTGATCCCGACGACGATCGGCGCGCTGCTGAGCGCGATCGGCATCGCGGGCATGGACCGGCTGGTGCAGCGCAACGTGCTGGCGACGTCCGGCAAGGCGGTCGAGGCCGCCGGTGACATCGACACGCTGCTGCTGGACAAGACCGGCACGATCACCTGGGGCAACCGCCGCGCGACCGAGTTCATCCCGCTCGGCCCGACGTCCGACGAGACGCTCGTCGCGGCCGCACGGCTCGCGAGCCTGGCCGACGACACCCCCGAAGGCCGCAGCATCCTGGAGCTCGCGGGCGGCCGGCCCGCGAACGACCACGAGAAGACCGGCGAGTTCGTCCCGTTCACCGCGCAGACCAGGATGTCCGGCATCGACCTCGGTGACCGCAGCATTCGCAAGGGTGCGGCGTCGGCGTTCCGGCTGACCGACACGGCCCGCGAGATCGTCGACGAGATCAGCGCACAGGGCGGCACCCCGCTCGTCGTCGCGGAGAACGACGAGGTCCTCGGCATCATCCGGCTCAGCGACGTCGTGAAGCCCGGCATGAAGGAACGCTTCGCCGAACTGCGCGCGATGGGCATCCGCACGGTCATGGTCACCGGTGACAACCCGTTGACCGCCAAGGCGATCGCCGAGGAAGCGGGTGTCGACGACTTCCTCGCGGAGGCGAAGCCCGAGGACAAGATGGCTCTGATCCGCAAGGAGCAGGAGGGCGGCCGGCTGGTCGCGATGACAGGTGACGGCACGAACGACGCCCCGGCGCTCGCCCAGGCCGACGTCGGTGTCGCGATGAACACCGGTACGTCGGCCGCGAAGGAGGCCGGCAACATGGTCGACCTCGACTCGGACCCGACCAAGCTCATCGAGATCGTGGAGATCGGCAAGCAGCTGCTGATCACCCGCGGCGCGCTCACGACCTTCAGCGTTGCCAACGACCTCGCGAAGTACTTCGCGATCCTGCCCGCCATGTTCGCGGCGATCTACCCGGCGCTGGACAAGCTCGACATCATGCGCCTGGCCACACCGCAGTCCGCGATCCTGTCCGCGGTGATCTTCAACGCGCTCATCATCGTGGCGCTGATCCCGCTGGCCTTGAAGGGCGTCCGGTACCGGCCGTCCAGCGCGTCCGCGTTGCTGCGGCGCAACCTGCTGATCTACGGCCTCGGCGGCGTCGTGACGCCGTTCGCCGGGATCTGGCTGATCGACCTGCTCGTGCGACTCATCCCCGGGATTGGCTGACATGGAGAACTTTCTGAAGCAGTCGTGGGCGGGTCTGCGGATCCTGCTCGCCCTCACCGTGCTCCTCGGGGTGCTGTACCCCTTGTCCGTGTGGGCTGTCTCGCGCCTGCCCGGCCTGCACGCCAACGCCGAAGCCATCGACACCACACTCGTCGCGGTTCAGCGGGAAGGTGACAAGTACTTCGCTCCGAGGCCGTCCGCCGCGACGCTGCCCGCGTCCGGAGGGTCGAACAAGGGCGAGCTCAACGAGGACTACACCTTGGTGATCGCCGGTCGCCGTGCCCAGATCGCCCAGCGGGAAGGCGTCCCCGAGGACCAGGTGCCGCAGGACGCCGTCACGGCATCGTCTTCCGGCCTCGACCCGGACATCAGCCCGGAGTACGCGGCGTTGCAGGTGCCCCGCGTGGCGCGCGCGTCCGGGCTGGCCGTGGAGAAGGTCCGGGAGCTGGTGGCTGCCAGTACTCACGGCACCTTCACCACCACCGTCAACGTGACCGCGCTGAACCGTGCCATCGACAGCGCGACCAGGTGACGAGGAGACCGCGGGATGACGTCAGTGCTGGTGGTAGATGACGAACCGCAGATCGTCCGCGCGTTGAGGATCAACCTCAGCGCGCGCGGCTACGACGTGATGACAGCCTACGACGGCAAATCCGCACTGGGCGTCGCGGTGGAGGGCAAACCAGACGTCGTAGTACTCGACCTGGGCCTCCCGGACCTCGACGGCGTCGACGTGATCGCGGGCCTGCGCGGCTGGTCGACGATCCCGATCATCGTGCTGTCCGCCCGCACTGACTCCAGGGCCAAGGTCGAGGCGCTGGACGCGGGTGCCGACGACTACGTCACCAAGCCGTTCGGGATGGACGAGCTGCTGGCCCGGTTGCGCGCGGCCGTGCGGCGCGGTGCCGCACGTGAGGCGGGCGATCCCGTGGTGGAGACGTCGTCGTTCGTCGTGGACCTGGCGGTGAAGAAGGTCCGGCGGGACGGCCGCGAAGTGCACCTGACCCCGACCGAGTGGGGTCTGGTGGAGATCCTGGCGCGCAACCCAGGGCGCCTGGTGTCGCAAAAGAAGCTGCTACAGGAGGTGTGGGGGCCGATGCACGTCAACGAGTCCCAGTACCTGCGTGTCTACTTCGCCCAGCTGCGCCGCAAGCTGGAGGACGATCCGGCCCACCCGCGTCACCTGATCACCGAGCCGGGCATGGGATATCGCTTCGAGGTCTGAGTTGACGGGAGAGCGTGAGAGCGCTTCCATGGAGGTCCGCTGCCTTGCGATAGTGACAGAGAGGTCATCATCGTGGCTCGAGAACTTCGGTATGCGTTCCTGGCGCTGCTCCTGGTGCTCCCGTTGTCCGGCGTCGCGCAGGCGGCGGTCCCGCCGACACCGCCCGGCTGGACGCTGGCCTGGTCGGACGACTTCAACGGCGCGAACAACACGGCGCCGAACGCCGGCAACTGGATAGTCGACACCGGGCACAGCTATCCCGGTGGCCCCGGTAACTGGGGCACCGGCGAGATCCAGCGCTACACCAACGATCGCAACAACCTGCGCCTCGACGGCACCGGCAACCTGCGGATCATCCCGTGGCGCGCGGCCAACGGCGAGTGGACCTCCGGCCGCGTCGAGACCCGCCGCTCGAACTTCAAGGCACCCGCCGGCGGCGTGCTGCGCATCGAAGGACGTATCCAGATGCCGAACATCACCGGCTCCGGCGCGCTCGGCTACTGGCCGGCGTTCTGGGCGCTGGGCTCGCCGTACCGCGGCAACTACTGGAACTGGCCGGCCATCGGTGAGTTCGACATCATGGAGAACGTCAACGGGATCAACAGCGTCTGGGGCGTGCTGCACTGCGGCGTGAACCCCGGCGGCCCGTGCAACGAGACGAACGGTCTCGGCGCCAACCGCGCGTGCCCCGGCAGCCAGTGCGCCGGCAACTTCCACACCTACCGCTTCGAGTGGGACCGCTCGGTCAGCCCCAACCAGCTGCGCTGGTACGTCGACGGCCAGCAGTTCCACACCGTGCGGCAGAACCAGATGGACGCGACCTCCTGGAACAACATGACGTCGCACGAGGGCTACTTCATCCTGCTGAACGTGGCGATGGGCGGCGCGTTCCCGAACGGCGTCGCGGGCCGCGGCACTCCTGTCCCGGAGACGACGCCGGGCCGCTCGATGGCAGTGGACTACGTGGCGGTGTGGACGCGCCCGTGACGTGGGTTACGGCGCTCGTCAGGATCGCGTCAAGGTAGGCGCTCGGGGTGTCAGGGTCTCGTCCGTGGACTGGGCACGTGCGGTCGATCGGCGTGCAATCGAGTCATGACACTCGCGGAGTTGCTGCCCAGCGTCGGATGCTCCACCGAGCCGGTGCTGGAAGAGGGTCTGTGGCCGGACAGCACGGTGCTGTCCGGCTCGGACCTCGTCATCGGTGGAGTCCCGGCCACCCGGCTCGCGGCCCAGTTCGGCACGCCCTGTCAGGTGCTGGACGAGGCAACGGTCCGTTCGCGCGCCCGCGCCTTCACCGCCGCGCTGCCGGACGCCGAGGTCGTGTTCGCGGGCAAGTCGTTGCCGTGCCCCGAGGTCTACCGCTGGATGGCTTCGCTCGGCCTCTCACTGGACGTCTCGTCCGCCGGTGAGCTCGCGCTGGCCCGTGCCGCAGGCTTTCCGCCCTCGCGAATCGTCATGCACGGCAACGTGAAGACCAGCGAGGACCTCAAAGCCGCGCTGGAGTACGGCGTTTCGCGGATCGTTGTCGACTCGTTCGACGAGATCGACCAGCTTGGTGCGCTGTCTCGGCACGGCCAGGAAGTGATGATCCGCGTGACGCCCGGTGTGGACGCGCACACCCATGCGGCGATCGCGACCGGTGTGGAGGACCAGAAGTTCGGCTTCTCGCTGGCTTCCGGCGCTGCTCTGGAGGCGATTCTGCGGGTCGTCGAGCAGCCTTCGTTGCGCCTTGCCGGTCTGCACTGCCACATCGGGTCGCAGGTGCGACACATCGCTTCCTACGAGGAAACCGTGCGTCGGATGGTCGGCCTGATCGCGTCCTGTGGCGTCCGGATCTCGCAGCTGGACCTGGGTGGCGGGTTCTGCGCGCCTTACCTGCCGGGGGAGCCGTCGTTCGACCTCTTCGGCTTCGCGCAACGGGTTCGCGGCACGTTGAGCTACGAGTGCGCGCTGCACCGCGTGCCGGAGCCACGCCTGTTGATCGAGCCTGGACGTTCGATCGTCGCGAACGCCGGGGTGACGCTGTATCGGGTGTGCGCAGTGAAGAGGGGAGTTGCGCGCACCTTCGTGGCCGTTGACGGAGGGATGAGCGACAATCCGCGGCCTGCGTTGTATGGCGCCAAGTATGCGATTCGGCTGGTCGGCCGTGGCGGCAGGCTGCAGTCGATGACCGTGGTGGGACGGCACTGCGAGGCCGGTGACGTGCTGGCCGAGGACCTGCTGCCCGCGGATGTGCACGCGGGTGATGTGCTCGCGGTGCCGGTCACGGGTGCGTACCACCACGCGTTGGCCTCGAACTACAACCAGGTGTGCCGTCCGCCGATCGTCGCGGTGCGGGACGGGGTCGCGCGGCCGATCGTGCGGCGGGAGACCGAGGAGGACCTGCTGCGCCGCTATGTTTGATCCTTTCGCTCCACAGTCGAACGTGTGTTCCCGAGCGCATTGGGCTGACCGCATGGAGCTGGGACAGATCGTCGCTGAGCGACAGATCGAGGGCGTGGGGCCGGACGGTTCACACTTCGAGGTGGTGATCAGGTTCGGTGCCCCGCGCCCGGACCCGTTGAGCGGCAACGCGACTGGGAGTGTCCACATCAGATCGTCGGCCTGGGCATGTCCG
>JAVXWK010000583.1:0-4292 GCA_032230575.1 Pseudonocardiales bacterium
CGAGTAGATCCGACCGCCCGGCGAGTCGACAGCAGCGCCCATGGGTTCTTACGTTGCATGCGGTCTCGTAATACCTGCTGAGAGCCCCCGCCCTCGTACCGGCAGGAATGCGTACCTGATCCGCGCGGATCCGACCGCCACGGCCACTAGCGGGTCACTCCTGCTGCCCACCGGCGCGGCGCCGCTCGCGCGCGTGATGTTGATCCCCCCAAAAGTGGCCCCTGACCCCGGCTGCCTCCCCTACCCGGCCACGCTCGTTCGCGCGAATGCCCCGACGAGAAGGGGCAACAACGGCGCGTTTGCCGCGACTGGCGTTCACGAGTCCGGGCAGCTTCAGCCCGGCGATGGCACGGGCAGTGCCCGCTGACACGCCGTAGCGCGGTTTCAGTTCGGATGAGGTCTCCGGGCTTGAGGGCGCCGCCGCTCGCACCACGTCTAGCCGAGAACGGGCGAAGAGATCGACTTCAGTACTGACCAAAGACTAAGGCCTCCGACCGATATACACAGGTCAGAGGCCTTAGTTTCACCCGGCGAAAGGTGGTGCCCCAGGCAGGATTCGAACCTGCGACACACGGTTTAGGAAACCGATGCTCTATCCCCTGAGCTACTAGGGCTGGCGTGAGCAGTCTAGCGGGGTGGCGCCACCGAGTTGACCAGCGCCCCCGCCTAGCGCGGACGGGCGGTCGCTCACGCACTGTGAGGGACCAGGTGAGATGCCTGCGGCCGTTGGAGGGAAGTGAGGCAGGCCACCTTCAAACAGGCAGAAACGTCAGGTACGCAGAGGGCGTGAGCAGACCCTGGCCCGACTTCCGTCCTGGACCCCTTGGCGCCCTGAAGGCTTGGTGGCGTCGGCGGGTGCCGCGGCGTGCTGAGGACATCACGTTCGTGCCGCCGGTCAGCAGTCACCAGCAGGAGTTCGAGACGCCGTTGCCCAGTGCGGTGTACGGGCTGGACTTCCAGCTCAAGCTCACGATCGTGTGGCGGCTTGATCTGGCCACAGGGCTTCGGCACAACGCGCCGCGGAGTGCTGCGATTCATCACGTTTTGCAGCGGGCCAAGGAGATCAGCGGCAAGGCGATGTTGGTGCATCATGCGGCGTTGCAGGTGCAGCTGGCGGACGAGCTCGCGACTGAGCGGCAGGTGCCCGGTACGCACATCTGGGCGCGCGCGGAAGGGGTCAAGGTCGGCATCAACGACGACGACCTGGAGATGGCGAGGAAGCACATCGCGTTGCTGCGGAACTCGACGTTGAAGTTGGCGGAGCGGGATGTTGAGCGGGCCGAGATCAGGTACCTGAGGGACGAGGTGCTGACGGATGTCGGCACGGCGACGATCTGGTGGTTGCAGCGCAACGGGTACCAGGTCGAGGAAGCGGTGAAGCTCTCCGGCCACCTCGCTGAGCTCGTGAAGATCGCGCAACGGCAGCCGGCGGCGCATTGGGCCGAGTCGCTGGTCAGCAGTGTGGAGCGGGCGTTGCCTGAGCTTGAGGACGCGCATCGGAAAGACCTGAAGCAGCACCTGGTCAAGGCGTTGAGCGTGTACGGCGGGTCGCGGGTGGCTGCCGAGTTCGCTGACCAGATCGGGCTGCCTGCGGGGGAACAGCATGCGAACGGGCAGCACACGAACGGGCACGTCTAGGGTGTTCGGGTGCTGACCGAACTTCGCAGTGCCGCGGTGGTTGCCGGGTTGCGGGCGCTCGCCCGGCTCACGCCTTATGCCGAGGCGGAGCTGATCGGGCTCCGTCAGATCGTCAAGCCTGGAGACGTCTGTGTGGACGTCGGGGCCGCGCTTGGCTTGTACACGGTCACGTTGTCGAGATTGGTCGGTCCACAAGGGACTGTGCACAGTGTCGAGCCGCTCGTGTTCGCGCATCCCGCTCTCAGCTACCTGCTCAGGCCGCGTGAGGGGCAGAACATCCGCAGGCACTCGGTGGCGCTCGGGAACGGGCAGGGGCGCGAAGTCATGAGCGTGCCGATCAGGCACGGGAGTCCGGTGACCGGAAGGTCGTTCCTCACGGTGGGGGCCAAGGGGCTCGGGTCCAACGAGGAGTTCGACGAGCACCTGGACGTCGTGGTGAAGACGGACACGCTCGATCACTTCGTCGAGGAGCAGAAAATCAGCAGGCTCGACTTCGTCAAGGCCGATGTCGAGGGGGCCGAGCTGCGGGTGCTCGAGGGTGGCGAGGAGACCATCGAGCGGTTCAAGCCGGCGTTGCTGCTGGAGATCGAGGAACGGCACGTCGAGCGCTTCGGGTATCGGGCGCAGGACGTCGCGGACTTCCTCACGGAGCGCGGGTACCGGATGACCACGTGGACCGGCAGCCAGTGGGTGCCGCAGAGCAGGATCGGGCAGGCCGCGCGGAACTACCTGTTCAGGGCCTGAAATTAGTAGAGGACGCCGACCCCTGGGGGTGGATCGGCGTCCTCATCTCGAAGGCCTACAAACTGTAGACCTCAAGCTCGTACAGGGAGTATCCGTAACGAGTGGCCCGTTGGGTACCCGTCAACCGGAGGTATCTCGCGTCCTGTGCTGCAAACGCTACGACATCCTCGCCTCCATCGCCACTACTTGTGGAGAAAACGTTCCGCCAAGTCGTGCCGTCATTGGAAAGCTCGATGCGGTAGCCGCTGCCGTAGGCCGACTCCCAGTGCAACACTGCGCGACCGATCCGTTGCACAGAGCCAAGGTCCACCTGGACCCACTGGTTGTCGCTCCAGTCGCTGGCCCAGCGCGAACCGAGGTTGCCGTCCAGCACGTGCGACGGCGGGAGGTTGTTCGCGCCCGACTCGTGGGACGACGCGGAAGCGGTTCCGGCCGAAGCCACGTTCGCGATGTTCTGGCCGCGACGGGACGGGAACTGCACGACCTGCTGGAAGGTCGGGCGGTTCTGCCAGTGGATCTTCTCCTGGGTGATGCCGCCCATGGCGCGGTGGATGATCGTGTCGGCGCACCACTGGTCACCGGCGGCGCAGTCGGCGTCACCGGGGTAGACCTGGTTGGCGGGCTTGGCGACCGCCGCCTTCAGCGAGTCGACCATCGCCGTGCGGCAACCGGACAAAGTGCCGCCGCCGCAGTAGGTCTGCGGGAAGGCGCCCTGGACCGGGTCGCCGAGGACCTTGCGCAGGTCCTTGTCCACATAGCCCCACCAGCCGTACTGGAACGACGAACCCTTGTGCGGCGCGGCGCCGTGTGCGTCGGACGGGGCCTCGTCCACCTGCTGTGCGCCCACGATCGCGTCGTACAGCCCATCACCCAACGACGGCTTGAACTCGGCCTGCACCAGAAGCGGCCACCAGGCATCAAGGATCCTGATCGCCTCGGCGTTGGCGTAGGTCTTGCTGCCCTTCGCGGTCTCCTTGCGCAACGAGCCGGAGCGCTGCCAGTCCTTCAGCTTCTGCACGACCGGCGCCAGCGTCGAGTCCAGCGGCGCCGACTCCAGGACGCGGAGCAACTCCGGCAGCACCTCCTGTGCACGCAGGTCGGCCACCGCGGCCTCGGCCATCGCCTTGGTCAGAGAAGCACGCGTGACTTTCTGACCTGACGAAACCAGAGCCTTGACCCGAACGTCCAGCAGGTTGCCGCGGTGCACGGCGCTGTGACCGAAGCCGCCGAACGTGAAGTCCTTCGCCTGCTTGTTGTTCCACGAGATGTAGTAGTCCTGGTTGATCGAGTTCGGGTGCCCGGCGAACGGCATCACCGCGGAGACGTTCTCGTTGCCGTCCCAGCTCTCCCACTCGTACTCGGCGCGGCCCCACGTCGGCAGGTTCGGGTCCACAGTGGACCGGCGCACCGGGTTCAGGCCCGAGTTGAAGTACGCCACGTCACGGGAGTCCGCGTAGAACCAGTTGAACGCGTACCCGATCTTGTTGGCCGCGCGCTGGAAGTCCGTGGCCGAATGGATCGCGCCAGGATCGTTGAGCTCCTGGAAGCCGATGATCGAGTCGACCTCGTGCATGTACGTCGAACGCAACGTCGCGTACGCCACGACCTTGCCGCCCACGGTGGCGCGACTGGTCACCAGGCCGTACTTGGTCCGCCACATCACCAACGTGTAGGAGCCCGCCGGCGTGCCATCGGCGACCGTCGGCTTCCACGCGTTCTTGCGCTCCAGGCGTTCCATCGGCAAGCAGGCACCGTGGAACAGGTAGGAGGTGGAAGCCTTGGAAGCAGGAGAACCGTCCGCGTTGCACAGCTCCACGGCGTAAGTGTCGATCATGTCCTGTGCGGACGAAGTCGCACTCCACGAGTAGTCGACACCGCGGCCGAGCTGCACGTACATCGACACGCCGGCG
>JAVXWK010000609.1:0-6141 GCA_032230575.1 Pseudonocardiales bacterium
CGGATCTGCTCCTCCGTGGTGCCGATCAGCCAGGTCTTGCCGTCCGCGGGCCTGGCGGCCACGGTCGCGCCGGGGAGGGCCTTGAGGATCTCGGTGATCCACTCGGCGCCGCCGGGTTCCTGGTGCACGACGATGTCCGCGAGCTGCAGTGCGGTGTCGGAGGGTTCGTCGGTGCGCACGACGAGGTGCGCGTTCTTGCGGAGCGGACGGCCGCGGAGCACCCGTTCCGCGGCGAACCGCACGACTTTCGCGCGCCACACCCCGCCGTGCTCCTCGAGCTCGACTTCGACCTCCTGCACGGTCGCGGCTCTTGCCTCGACCTCGGGGAACGGCAGCGCGGCAGGCTCGGCGGGATGCTCCGGCTCCGGCAGGTCGAGCAGCCGGTACAGCTCGGCCCGCAGCAGCTCGGCCGACTTGAGCGGCGCCGAGGTGGCCAGCGCCGCGATTTCCGTGACCTCGCTGGACGGTCCGTCCGTGATCGCGTCCTCGATCTGCGGCCTGAGCGGACCCGCTCGGAGCCGGTCGGCGGCTCGCAGGAACCTGCCGATCGCCGACGCCGGATCGACGGTCTCGTGCGGCGCTTCGGCGAGCAGCACCGGCGTGCCGAGCGCGGCACCGTAGAACGTCACCGAACCGTGGTCGCCGATGACGAGGTCGGCGGCGACCAGTCCGGCCCGCCAGCCCTCGTGAGCCGGGAAGACGATCACCCCGGACCTGACGCTCGCATCGAGCCAGCGGCGGACCTGCCACGGCGTGTGGGCGGACCACACGTTCGGGTGCAATGCGACGGCGACCGCGTAGTCGTCCAGCGGAAGCTCTGCCCTGAGACGTCGCACGAGGTCCGGTTGCCTCCCTAGCAGCGATGCCCGGCCCCATGTCGAGGAGACGAGGATCAGCCGCTGCCGAACGCCCAGTGCCTCGCGGTAGAGGTGCCGGAGCGGGAGGCTCGCCAGCGCCCGGTCGAAGCTCGGATCGCCGGCGACGACGGCGACCTCGGCGGCTTCCGGACAGGAGATCCGGAGGCGGTCGAGCTGCTCCGGATGGGACAGCACCAGTGAGGACGCGATCACTTCGCCGTCGTGCAACAACCATTCCGGATCGAGGCCGAAAACCGGAAACCGATCACGGTTTTCGGTTTTCGGTTTTCGGTTTTCGGTTTTCGGGACCAAGTATTTATTGTAGCCCATTCCGTGCGGGAGCACGATTAGGGGTGCTTTCAGCTGGTGTAAGGGTCCGCCGTGGCTCGCGGCGATCGCGAGGTCGAACCTCGTTTCGCGAGCTGTTTCCCAGGAAATGGGCGTCACGGAGCGTTCGGTGAGGTATTCGGAGATCTGGCCGCGAAAGGGTGACGAGTCGGGGCAGGTGAAATGCACCTGCACACGCGGGTCGTCCGCCAGGATCGGCAGCACGTCGAAAAGCCTGGTAGCCGCGGTGACGTTGTGCACGACGGCCAGCACGGACCGGTCGGTCCGGCGAGTCGCCCAGTGGGAATTCCGGTCGAGAACCTCTGGCCGTTGCACGTTGAACACAAGCGGCGATCTTACGATAAGGTGCGGCCTTGACCAATGCGCGTGCGGGGAGGCTCAGCGTGGAGGACGTGGGACGCGTCAGCAACCGCGTGAAAGGGACGGCGTCGAACATCGTCCAGTCAGGATCGATAGGGGTCGTGAACCTGAACATGCGGCAGTTCGACCTGGTGGTTCCCGCTCAGCTGCCCACTCCGATCCGCAGGCTGGTCAACCAGAAACACGTGCTGGATTCCCTCGACGAGGTTCTGGAATCGCTCACCGGCGATCCGGCCGTCGTCGTCCTCGCCGGCGCTCGGGGCAGCGGCAAGTCGACCGCCGCCGTCTACTGGCTGCAGCGCCACCGCGACAGGTTCCCCGACGGTCAGCTGCGAGCCAACCTCGGCGCTTGGGCCGACCACTCGGCGGCGCCGTCCGAGGTACTGGCGGCCTTCATCACCTCGCTCGGCGTCGCTCGTGCGGAAGTGCCCGCGGAGCTCGAAGCGCGGGTCAACCTGTTCCGCTCGCTCACCACGGGCAGGGCGTTCCAGATCCTGCTCGACGACGCGGTCACCGCCGCCCAGGTCAAGAGCCTGATGCCGGGCCAGGGGCGGTCGATGGTCGTCGTGACCGGTCAGGGCGGCTTCGGCGCGCTGGCCGAACACGAGGCGATGTTCATCGACGTCGAACCCCTCGAAGATGCCATGGCCGCCGAGCTGCTGCGCCTCTACGCGGGCGAGCGAGTCGACGCGGAGCCGTCCGCGCGCGACGCCGTGATCGGCCTGTGCGGGGGTCGGGCCGTGGCGCTGAGCGTCGTGGGGCGAGTGCTGGCCGACGCGCCGGATCTGTCGATCGGGGAGTTCCTGGAGGAGCTTCACTCCAGCGGCCTCACACAGGTGACCGTCGACGGCGAACGCGCGATCGCGTCAGTGCTCGACGCCGGGTACCGCCGCCTCACCGAGCGCGCCCAGCGGGCGTACCGCGTGCTGGGCCTGCTTCCCGGTGACGAAGGCCTGTCGTCGGCCGCACTGGCCGCGGTGATGAAGGTGTCGGAACTCGAACTCCGTCCCGTGCTACGCGAGTTGGTGCACGGCAAGCGAATGGTCGACCTGATCGAAGGACGACTCCGCCTCGACGCCCTGGTGCGTGAGCACGCCCGCCACATCGCCACCGAGGTCGACGGTGCCGACGTGGCCGAGGCGAGAAACCGCGCGTTCGTCCGCTGGATCACCAAGGGCGCGCTGGCCGCGGACCGCGCGCTTCAGCCTGGCAGGCTGTGGTCACAGCGGTTGTTCGGCGCCGTCGACACCGGGCCTCGGGACGCCCGTGAGTGGATGCTCGCCGAGCGCGTGGCCCTGCGGTCCGCCGTGGAACTGGCGGCGGAGCTGGGTGACGCCGACTCCGTGTTCCGTCTTTGTGTGGCGCAGTGGTGGCTCTACGAGTCGCAGAAGTACACGGACGACCTCATCGCCACGCACGACATCGCCCTCCAGGTCGCCGAGGGCAACCCGGTCATGACGGCTCTTCTGAAGGTGCAGAAGGGATACGCCGAACGTACCCGCGCCCGGTTCGCCGAGGCCACCACCCTCCTGACCGAGGCGGCAGACCTGGCACGTGCGCAAGGCGATCTGGAACTGGAAGCGACAGCGATCGAAGGCGCGGGCCTCGCGAAGTTCGACGAGGGCGACCTGGCGGAGGCAGCGCGCCTGCTGGACCAGAACGTCGAGCTGGCACGGCGGATCGGTGATGATCCCCGCCGACTCGCGCTGGCGTGCATGCACGCCGCCAAACCCGCCGGACCGGAACGGGCGATGGCGCTGCTGACCGAAGCCGCGGCCGGTTTCCGCGGGCTCGCCCAGCCGGAGCCGCACAACCTCGCCAAGGTGTTGCTGTGGCAGGGCCGCAAGCTGGGCGACCGCGACAGCCTCGACCAGGCACTGGCGCTCATGACCGAACTGGGCCGCGACTTCGACCGGGCCGAGATCCTCACCGCGCTGGGCGACCTCCAGGCCACTGTGGACAGTGCGGAGGCGGCGCGCTGCTACCGGCAGGCCGCGCAGATCTACGCGGACGGCGGGCACCTCGTCGCCGCGGCGGCAGCGCGAAGTCGAGCGGACCACCACGATCAGGCAGGAACAGGTCACACAGGCTGACCGGATCGTGGTGGTGGACAACGGAACCGGGCGAGTCATGGGCACGCACGACGCCAGCCGGCTCAGAACAGGTCGGTCATGCTGAAACCGCCCTCGTCACCGCCCTGTGCCTGGTGCGACGACTGATCGTCGCTGAACAACTCGCTCGCGCCCGCGACCAGAAGAGCACCCCCCACCGCGGACACCGGTGACCCGGCCCGAACGACCCGCCGACCGGCTGACGACGGCCAGCCGGTCGGCGGGTGCGGTTCAGAGTCGCTGGAGCAGGAAGCGCTGGTTGAGACCGCTGCCCGCGGCGTACTGCGAGATGCGGGCGCCGTCGGCGGTCGAGGAGTCCCAGACGTCCATGGCGAGGCCGCTCTGGCGGTTGACGAGGCTGACCACCCCGGCGCCCTGGTCGATCACCTGCCACTGCTGGGCGGTCGTGCCGGTGTCGGTCTGCTGGGTGATGTCCGCGCCGCTGCTCGAGTTCGCGATCTGGAGCACGAGACCGCTGTGCCGCGCGCGGATGCGGTAGTAGCCGCCGCCGGAGTCGACGAAGTCGAACACCTGGTTCAGGCCACCGGTCGCGGTCCACTGGATCGCACGGGCACCCGCCGCGGTGGAGGCGCCGTTGATGTCGACCAGCTTGCCGCTGTGCTGGGCGACGAGCCGGTAGTCGACCCCCGGCTGCACCGGGCCGTTGCCGCCACCCGCGTTGCCGACCGGCTTGCGGGACAACGCCAGTGCCTGACCGACGTCGGGCAGCGGGCGCAGCCGATAGGTGTAGGTGTAGTCGCGATTGGGGAAGAGCTTGTAGGTGTCCAGCGGCTGCGCGCCCCAGCTGTCGTTGCCGCCGACGCCCGTCTGCCGCAGGTTCAGCCGCAGCACCACGTCCTGCCGCCGGGTCAGCTGGTAGTCGTGCCGGACGCCCTTCGAGAGGTCCTCCGGGGTGAAGTAGGACGCGTTCACCTCCAGCAGCGGTTCGGCGGACGCGAGCAGGCCGCGGCCGTTGCCGTTGACCAGGGCGACCCAGCGGACGTCGGTCTTGTTGCCGTTCTCCTGCGGCCGGAGGTAGCCGGTCCACTGCTCGGCGACGGTCGAGGAGTACACGCCGATGTCGGAGCCGGTCTTGCGGTCCCACTGGTTCTCCTGCGGACCCCGGCCGTAGTAGCGCAGCCGGGAGAGCTCACCCGGCACGAACAGCATCGTGCCGACCTCGGGGATGTACGGCAGGCTCGACGATCCCGGGTGCAGGGTGTTGTCGACCTTGATCTCACCATTGCCGTAGATCGTGTACGTCGTCGTGTACGTCGACGCGGTGCTCGTCGGCAGGGTGCCGCTGACGCTGATCCGGGCGGCGCGGTCGGACGGCCGGTCGAGAACGACGCGGCTCACCGTCCGGTTCGCGCCGGCGTTGCGCCACGTGCCGTTGCGGTTCGGATGGCCGTTGCCGTTGTCGTTGTCGGTCGGCGCCCGCCAGAAGTTCGGCACGGGGCCGGAGTTCAGCAGCCGCATGCCCATCGCGTCGTAGGAGCTGATCAGGCCGGTCGCCTTCGCGATGACCACGCTGAAGTCCTGGCCGGTGACGGTGATGCGGTCGGTGGCCTCGGTGGCGGTCAGCACCGGCACCGACGTGACCGGTGTCGGCACGATCGGCGGGCTGCTGAAGTTGACGGACAGTTGTTGTTTGGCCACCTCGAAACCGGCGTCCGCCCACGGTGTCGCCGTCCGCAGCTTGAAGGACAGCTGCAGGAAGTGCTCTTCGCCCGGCGCCGGGTCGGCCGGGCGCTGGATCGGTACCTGCACCGTCTTGTTCGACAGCGGCGGGATGTCGAGCTGCGCCGTCGTCAACTCTCCACTTTGGACAACGGTGCCGTCGGCGACCAGAGCCCAGGCGCCGACGAACTCGTCGACGTTGGTGAACAGGTGTTCGTTGGTGATCTGGACGGCCCCGGCGGCACCCGCGGCCGCGGCGTTGATCGCCTGGTAGACCTGCTTGACCTCGACGGCCTTGCCGCTGATCCGCCGGTCGGGGGTGACGATGCCGTCGCCGCTGAAGGCACCGTCGTTCGGGTTGTCACCCCAGTCGCCGCCGTAGGCCAGGTACGTTGCGCCGGAAGAGGACTTCCAGGTCAGGGCCTGGTCGACGAAGTCCCAGATCCAGCCGCCCTGCAGAATCGGGTTGGCCCGGATGACGTCCCAGTACTCCTTGAGGTTGCCGGTGGAGTTGCCCATGCTGTGGGAGTACTCGATCATCACGTACGGTCGGCGGTCGTTGGTGTCCCGCGCCCGGTTCGCGACCCCGGCGGGGCTTTCGTACATGGCGGAGCGGATGTCGCTCACCTGGGGCCGGTTGTCGCCCTCGTACTGGATCATCCTGGTGGGGTCGGCCGCGCGGATCCAGTCCCGCATCGCGACGAAGTTGCTGCCACCGCCGGCTTCGTTGCCGAGCGACCACATGATCACCGAGGGGTGGTTCTTGTCCCGGTGCACCATCTGCG
>JAVXWK010000851.1:0-4104 GCA_032230575.1 Pseudonocardiales bacterium
GGCTCACTAGTGGAACGTCCGTGACCGGGGGCGTCTCTCCCCGTCTCCGGTCACGAGACCAGCAAGCTCCATGAATGCCGAGGTCCCGTTCTCCCCGCATGCGGCGCGGGTGAACGGGACCTCGGTCTTTTGCATGTGAACGAAAGCCGGTGAACGTCCACTAACTGAGATGAGACAGCGCGGACCAGGCGGAACATCGCTGTACCCAGCGGAACCAGTGCTAAACCGTGATTGTCACGCAGCTCTCATCAGCACAGTCGATGTTGAACGTTCAGTTACGCTTACGCGGCCGTAACGAAGCTCGACGTCCGCTGCAATGTCGCTCAGCGCTGGGAAATCGTTACGCTTCCATGACCTAGATCACCCATTGGCGGGTGTCCCTGGGTTTCGCGGCTGTTAAAGTCGCGTCAACACGCGGGCCATCGTCGTCCCGTGCTCCCACCTGTTGGTACGAGGTCTGAGCACGAGGACATTGTTCTTTAGCGAGGACGACGAAGGAGGTCTGCGCAGTGATCTTCTCCGCCATCCCCGGCCCCCAGGGTCTTTACGACCCGGCTGATGAGCGCGACGCCTGTGGTGTCGCCATGGTGGCCGACATCCAGGGCAGGCGTTCGCACGGCATCGTCGTCGATGCCCTGACAGCGCTGGCCAACCTGGAGCATCGTGGTGCCGCGGGCGCCGAACCCACCTCGGGTGACGGTGCTGGCATCCTTCTTCAGCTGCCGGACGAGTTTTTGCGAGCGGTCGTCGAGTTCGACCTGCCGGAACGCGGGCAGTACGCGGCGGGAATCGCTTTCCTGCCGTTTGAATCCGAAGAACGCGTCTCCGCAATGCAGGACATCGAGCGCATTGCCGAAGAGGAGAACCTCGTTGTTCTCGGCTGGCGCGATGTTCCGGTCGACGCCGAGAAGGCGAACGTCGGCCCGACCGCCCTTTCGGTGGCGCCGCACTTCGCGCAGCTGTTCGTGAAGGGCACGCGGGACGAGGCAGGGGTCGCCCTGGACCGCCTGGCTTTCTGCCTGCGCAAGCGAGTGGAGCACGAGGGCAGCGTGTACTTCCCGTCGCTGTCCGCGCGCACGATCGTCTACAAGGGAATGCTGACGACCGAGCAGCTGCCGGCGTTCTTCCCGGACCTGCACGACGAGCGCCTCTACACGGCGATCGCGTTGGTGCACAGCCGTTTCTCCACGAACACGTTCCCCTCGTGGCCGCTCGCGCACCCGTTCCGGTTCGTCGCGCACAACGGTGAGATCAACACCGTCCGCGGCAACCGCAACCGCATGCGCGCCCGCGAGGCGTTGCTGGACAGCGATCTCATCCCCGGCGACCTCGCGCGGCTCTTCCCGATCTGCGACCCCGAGGGCTCGGACAGCGCCAGCTTCGACGAGGTGCTGGAGCTGCTGCACCTCGGCGGCCGCAGCCTGCCGCACGCGGTGCTGATGATGATCCCCGAGGCGTGGGAGAACCACGCCACGATGGACCCGAAGCGCCGTGCGTTCTACCAGTTCCACGCGTCGCTGATGGAGCCGTGGGACGGCCCGGCCTGTGTCACCTTCACCGACGGCGAGCTCGTCGGCGCGGTGCTGGACCGCAACGGCCTGCGCCCGGCCCGCTGGTGGCAGACCGCGGACGGCCGCGTGGTGCTGGCGTCCGAGACCGGTGTGCTCGACGTGCCGTCCGACCAGGTGATCGCGAAGGGCCGCTTGCAGCCGGGCCGCATGTTCCTGGTGGACACCACGCAGGGGCGCATCCTCGACGACGACGAGTTCAAGTCGGGGCTCGCCTCGGAGTCGCCCTACGACGAGTGGCTGCACGCCGGACTGCTCGACCTCGCCGACCTGTCGGACCGCGAGCACGTGGTGCAGAGCCACGAGTCGGTCGTGCGCCGCCAGCTCACCTTCGGCTACACCGAGGAGGAGCTGCGGATCCTGCTGACGCCCATGTCGATCATGGGTATGGAGCCGCTCGCCTCGATGGGCACGGACACGCCGGTCGCTGCTCTCAGTCAGCGTTCCCGGTTGCTCTACGACTACTTCGTGCAGAACTTCGCGCAGGTCACGAACCCGCCGCTGGACGCGATCCGCGAGGAGATCGTCACGTCCGTCTCGCGGGTGATGGGTCCTGAGCAGAACCTGCTCGACCCCGGCCCTGTCTCGTGCCGCCACGTGACGCTGGACTACCCGGTCATCGACAACGACGAGCTCGCCAAGCTCATCCACATCAACGACGACGGCGACCTGCCGGGCTTCGCGTGCACCGTCCTCTCCGGACTGTACGAAGTGGACGGTGGCGGCGAGGCGCTCACGGCGGCGATCGAGCGGGTCAGGCGCGAGGCGTCGGAGGCCATCGCGAACGGCGCCCGCACGCTGGTGCTGAGCGACCGCGACTCCGACCACCGGATGGCGCCGATCCCGTCGCTGCTGCTGGTTTCCGCGGTGCACCACCACCTGGTGCGCACCAAGGAACGTCTGCGCGTCGCGCTGGTCGTCGAGTCCGGTGACTGCCGCGAGGTCCACCACGTCGCCGCGCTGCTGAGCTACGGCGCCGCCGCGGTGAACCCGTACCTCGCGTTCGAGACGATCGAGGATCTGATCAGCCAGGGCGCCATCACCGGTGTCCCGGCGCACAAGGCGATCCGCAACTACGTCAAGGCGCTCGTGAAGGGCGTCCTGAAGATCATGTCGAAGATGGGCATCTCGACCGTCGGCGCCTACACCGCGGCGCAGATCTTCGAGGCGGTCGGCCTGTCCAACGACCTGCTGGACGAGTACTTCACCGGCACGCAGTCCAAGCTCGGCGGCGCCGGCCTGGAGGTGCTCGCCGAGGAAGTGGCGCTGCGCCACCGCCGTGCGTTCCCGGACAACCCCACCGACCGCGCGCACCGCAGGCTCGAGGTCGGCGGCGAGTACTCGTACCGCCGCGAGGGCGAGCTGCACCTGTTCACGCCGGAGACGGTGTTCCTGTTGCAGCACGCCACGAAGACGCGCAAGGAGGACGTCTTCCGCCAGTACACGGCGGAGGTCGAGCGCATCTCGCGGCAGGGCGGCACGTTGCGCGGCCTGTTCAAGTTCCGCACCGAGGGCCGCACGCCGATCCCGATCGACGAGGTCGAGCCGGTCAGCTCGATCGTCAAGCGCTTCAACACCGGCGCCATGTCGTACGGCTCGATCTCGGCCGAGGCGCACGAAACCCTTGCCATCGCGATGAACCGGCTCGGTGGCCGGTCCAACTCGGGTGAGGGCGGCGAGGACCGCGAGCGTCTGTACGACCCGGAGCGCCGTTCCGCGGTCAAGCAGGTCGCGAGTGGACGGTTCGGCGTCACGAGCGAGTACCTCGTGAACTCCACGGACATCCAGATCAAGATGGCGCAGGGCGCGAAGCCCGGCGAGGGCGGCCAGCTGCCCGGCTTCAAGGTCTACCCGTGGATCGCGCGCACCCGGCACTCCACGCCGGGCGTCGGTCTCATCTCGCCGCCGCCGCACCACGACATCTACTCGATCGAAGACCTGGCGCAGCTCATCCACGACCTGAAGAACGCGAACGAGCAGGCGCGCGTTCACGTGAAGCTGGTCTCGTCGATCGGTGTCGGCACGGTCGCGGCGGGTGTCGCCAAGGCGCACGCGGACGTCGTGCTGATCTCCGGTTACGACGGCGGCACCGGTGCCTCGCCGATGAACTCGCTGAAGCACGCCGGCACGCCGTGGGAGATCGGCCTCGCCGAGACGCAGCAGACGTTGCTGCTCAACGGTTTGCGCGACCGCATCACCGTCCAGGTCGACGGTGCGATGCGCACCGGCCGGGACGTCGTCGTCGCCGCTTTGCTGGGTGCCGAGGAGTTCGGCTTCGCCACTGCACCGCTGATCGTCGCGGGCTGCGTGATGATGCGCGTCTGCCACCTCGACACCTGCCCGGTCGGCGTCGCCACGCAGAACCCGGACCTGCGCGCCCGCTACACCGGCCAGGCCGACCACGTCGTGAACTTCTTCGAGTTCATCGCGCAGGAAGCCCGGGAGCTGTTGGCGGAGCTCGGTTTCCGCACGATCGACGAGTCCGTGGGCCACGCAGAGCTGCTCGACAAGGACGACGCGATCGAGCACTGGTAGA
>JAVXWK010000626.1:0-3164 GCA_032230575.1 Pseudonocardiales bacterium
CATTCCGTTACCGCTCCGGACCAGGTTGCCGTCGACGATGACGTCGTTCTCGGCGGCGATCGTCAGTCGGCCCGAGTAGTTGCCGCGGACATAGACGTTTCCGCAGGTCGACGTGTTCGGATAGACCGCCGTAAACGGGTTGTAGGCCGCCGAACAGGCGCCGTTCGAGACGTAGATGACCCCGTTCGACGGGATGGGCTGCGTCATCCCGCCGTTCACGGTGAAGGTGTTCCCGTTGAGGACGATGCGGGTCTGGCCCGTGTAGCGGTAGCTCGGTGCGGCGATCGTCCGCAGCGACGCGTTCGTGGGCGGTGGGGTGAGGACCGGCGCATTGGTGACGAAGGTTCCGAGGAAGTTCGGCGAGCTGCCGCTGCAGCCGAACCAGCCGGGAGGCGGCGCGGACACCGAGACGATGTCGGTGGGGGTGCGGCCGAAGATGGGCTGCCCGTTACAGACCAGGAATGCGTCGTTCGTGTGCAGGGGGCCGTCGATGTGCTCGCCGCCGACGAAATAGATGAAGTCACACGCCTGAGTGGGGCTCGACCCCGGGATGTTCTGGTCGTAGCGGCCTTCGGCGATGGTCTTGGTGCACTGCTGGTAGGCCCCATTGATCGTCGCCTGGTTGCCGTAGGTGACCGGGTCCGAGGTCTCGAGTTGCGTGAAGTAGAGGAAGTCGAGGAAGCTCGCCCGCTTGAACGTCGCCACGAGCGAGACCTCGGAGTCCTGCGAGTAGCCCGTCGAGCGGATCCGGAAGGTGCCCACGCTCGAACCCGACTGCTCGATCATCGTGTTGACGGGGTCCGCCTCGGTGCACTGCGCCTGACCAGTACGCGGGATGAGCTCGATCGCGTAGGCAGCGCCGGTCGTTCCGGGCACCGAGCGGCGACGGGCCGTCGAACCGACTTGGTTTACGGCCGTGGGCGTCGGCACGTTGGCGCACCGGGTCCAGTAGTTCGTGTCCTGGTTGAGGTGATAGGCGTAGTCGGCGATTCCCGCGCGCGCGGCCTCGTAGGCCTGTTTTTGGTCGAGGTCTGCCCGGGTCACGTTCAGCTCACCGCGAGCGGCCGTGACCGCCGTGACGACCACCAGGCCCATGACGGCGCCGCCGAGGATCGTCGCTCCCATCGTGAACCCGCCCTCCGAGCGGCCGCGTTGCAGGATCGTGCGAATCAGGCGCATGGTCCGTTCACCTTGGTCGGGTCCTCGGAGAAGGGCGAGAAGCGGAAGACGGCCGCGTCGGTGAGGGTGACGCTGGCGTTCTCGTCGTCAATGGGCTGGCTGGACGGGGCAACCTGCAGGCCCACATCGACCTTGACGGCGCGCGCCGCATCCGCGGCGCTCAAGGGCACCGGTAGCGGCGTCGTCTGGAGCACTCCGGCCTGCGTGCCGTAGTAGGAGAAGGGCGGCCCGTCGGCTGCCGCGGGAGCGCTCACGTCCTCGATCAGGATCCGCGTCGAGGCGGGGCTGGCGCTGTACGTCCAAGTCGGGTTGGTTCCTCCGGTCGCCGCGTAGACCCTCTGGGTCAGGTCGCCGTTCGCGAGCGTCACGACGTGCTTCTCGGGCGTCGGCGAGACGCCGCTCCCATTCGCGGTCTGGAACCGAAGCTCGGTGCTGGTGCTGCCGGCGAGGACTGGTGCGATTGCCGGCCCGGTGCAGGCCGAATGGAGATCGCCCATGAGCTGCTGCATAACGGGCTTGGCGCGGGAGTTGGCGTCAACCCGCTGGGTCACCTCAGCGGAGTTCTTGGTCGCGAGGTCGAACATCGCAAACAGGCCGAGCAGGACCAGCACCCCGGCGCTGGCAGCGACGATGAGCTCGATGAGCGAGTAACCGCTTTCTGAGCGAGACGCATCCCTCATGAACAGGTCCCCGTCCCTGCCGCGCCCAGATAGACGGTCCTCGAGATCTCGGACGTGAGGTCCATGACGCTGACGTTCGGCGTCGTGGAGGCCTTGCCCGACTTGGCCACACAGATGTTGTAGGTGCTCCAGGGCAGCCCCGGGTCGGCCAGGCCTCCGGTGGCGTCCGTGGTGCGGTTGATCTTCACGGTCTGGCCCTCGGCTGCACACGCGGTGTCGGTCAAGACGACGCTCGCGCCGGAGACCGGCGTTCCGGGGCTGCCTGTGCCCGTCCCGCTCAAGACCAGGAGCTTGAGCGAGGGAAGCTGGATCTCGGCGGCGGCTACCTGGCCCGCCATCACCTGCACGCTCGCCAGAGCGTCCTCGCCTGGGGCGCCGACCACGTCGTCGGGGTTCGGGTTGTTGGCCTGGCATCCGCCGGCATACACGGCGTCCGGTGATGAGAACGGGAAGAGCGGATCGGCCCTGAGGACTTGGGATGGGCCGGCTTCCGAGAACACCTGCGCGGCGCTCATGCCGGTGTTGAACGCGACCACCGACTCCGCGCTCGACTGGACGAGCTGCCCGTTCTTCAGAGTCGTGAACGAGAGGTCGACCCCGCCGGGCTCGTCATATTGCAGGGCGAGCGTGTTGGTCGAGAGGGCGACCACGCTGGTGTTGACGGTTCCGGGAGGCTGTCCGTCCTTGTTGACGAACCCGGGTGCATTCGTCGTCAGCGTGTAGTTCCCGGCGGGCAGGTTGCCGAAGATCACGCAGCCGTTCTCGCTCGTGGTCCCAGAGAAGCTGCCTGCGCCAGTGCCGCTGAGCGAGATGTTCGGCATCGCCTGGCCCGCACCGCCCTTGACCGCAATCGCCAAGGCTCCGCGATTGGCGGCGATCGCGCCGTTCGGGGGCGCAACGATTGACTGGATGAGGACGGGGGGCCGCGAGCCGATGCTGGGCCACGTGACCGTGGACGAGATCCGGATGTAGTCGGCCGCCGCGGTGTTCTGGGCACACGATGCGGTCCCGGTCGAGTCCGTCACGAAATCGGCCCGCGACTTGACGGTGTACGTCCCGTCGTCGGCCACGACCTGGCGGGTTTCGTTGAGGTTCGCAAGAGAGGAAATGCGGAGGGCGCGCATCCTCGACTGGTCCTCCTGAGCGAGGCCGTGAGCGGTTGCGCGGTGGCGCTCCTCCGCAGACGTCTTCTGCGTCGACTGGATCGCGACCAGGGTGCCTGCAGCCATGATCACGACCAGGACGGCCGAGACCAGGACCTCGACCAGCGCGAAGCCGTTTTGGTCAGAATTTGGCATTGTGGGG
>JAVXWK010000637.1:0-6122 GCA_032230575.1 Pseudonocardiales bacterium
CAGTTGCCACCGGGGTCGACCATCAGGAACCCGTCCCGCCGCGGCCGCGTCATCCGCGGAATGCCGGTGACCAGCACCTGCCCGTAGACCGCGCGCATGCCGTGGGCGAACGCCTCGTACAGCTCCCGCGGGTCTTCGACCTGGATCAGGCACGAGCTGTACGACTCGGCGGGCTCGTAGCCCGGGATGCCGAAGAAGTGCAGGTCGATCTCCGAGCGGCGCACCGACAGGTACGCGTTCGGCCGGTACTGCCGGTACGTGACCGTGAACCCGAGCATCACGTAGAACTCGGCCACCTCGTCGATGGAGGCGCACGGCAGCAGCGGGATCGTCACCTCGTTGGCCACGCAGTCACGCTAGACCCAGAGATCAGCCGTCGACCAGCAATCCGCGTAACGGTCCTTGCAACCTTCCGGCGCGCCGCGACACCCCTGGCAGCGGGCTCACCCGCGCACGACCGTTCAGGGCAGGCCTCCACACCCGATCGACCACCTCGTCCACCGGGCCCGACACGGAAACGCCCAGATGCTCCGTCCACAGCCGGATGCGCGTCGCACGGGCCACCGAGGCATCATCGGTCACCACGTTGACCTCGGTGTCGTTGAACAGCGAGTGCTCGTTGAGGTTCGCCGAGCCGACCGAGAGCCACTGATCGTCCACAATGGCCAGCTTCGCGTGCACGTAGACCGGAGCATCGCCATGTGCGACAAGGGTTGCGGCGACCAGCCTCTGATCGACGTCCGCGTCGAGCAACCGGCCCAGCTGACCGCGCGTGGTGTCGGCGCCGTTGCTGGGTTTCTGCGGCAACAGCAACACCATCCGGAACTCGGGCGACGGTGGCCGGCACAGCTTCTCGATCAGCACCTCGGTGATCTCCGGCGACCACAGGAACTGGTTCTCCAGGTAGATCAACGACCGAGCCGACCGCAACGCGCGCAGGTACGAGTCGAGCAGGCTGAAGTCCCCGTGCGGCGCGAACGAGTAGGTCTTCTCCGGCACCGTCCGCACCAGCTGCACGGACGACGACCCGGCCTCGGGAGGAACCTCGGGCGCGGGCAGGGTCTCCCCCGCGATCTCCAGCCAGCGCGCCGCGAAGTGCCCGGCCACCTCCGCCACGACCGGGCCCTCCATCCGCGCCACGTGGTCGTGCCAGCCGAGGTCGCGCGGCGGGTGCTCCGGCGAGTCGTGCCGGTCGCCCTCGACGGCGGTCATGTCCAGCCCGCCGACGAACGCCACGTCGTCGACGATCACGATCTTCTCGTGGTGGCAGTGCAGGGTCCGCTCGCGCGCGTCCAGCTCGCACCGGACGGCGCCGCACTCCCAGAAAGCCTTCTGCGCCGCCAAAGCACGCTTGCGGGTCGGCTCGAAGAACGGGATCGGCGGCCCCGCCCACAACAGCACCCGCACCGGAACCCGTTCCGCCGCAGCAGAAAGCAGTTCGCGCAGCTGCGGCGCACCCGGCTCGCGGGTCAGCCGGAAGTCCGGCGACGCGTGCCAGTTCGCGATGTGGACGTACTTCTGCGCGTTCTCGATCGCCTGCGCCACAACGGGGAACGCGGTGGCGCCGTCGATCAGGAGCTCGATCTTGTTGCCGTGCTGGACGGTTCGGCGAGGCGTGAACCACCCCGTGGCGGCGCCGTCGAGCACCTCGCCCCAACCCAGCCGCCGCAGCCGGCGACCGTGGTGGGAGCACAGCACGTTCTCCAGCCCGTCACCGAGCCGCGCGTCGAGCACGTCGAGTAAGCCCACGAGCGGGAGATTTACCCGATTAGCCCGATGTTAAACGGCAAGTACCGTCGTCGTCCCCGGTTCGACCTCGGTGAAGCCCGCGTCCCGCACCGCCACGACATCACCGCGGTGGGCCAGCGAGTCCCACTCGGCCACGGACGGCGTCCGCACGGCACAGCGGTAGTCCAACGACGCCCACGCCTTCAGCTCGTCCACGGACAAGTGCGGCGCCAGCAACATCGACGCGTGCCCGACCTGCGCCGCGAGCTTTCCAGCGGACATCTCGACCCGCGGATTCACGTACAGCAGCCGCGCACCCTCTGGCGCCGGCCCCGGCGAGTCCATCGGCAGATCAGAGCCCGAGATCTGCAGCTTCGCGACCTCGCGCGGCGTCTCGGACACCAGAACCGGCAGCAACGACCGGACAGACGCCCCGTCCACGGTCACCGTCACGCCCGGCAGCTCCTGCACCGCGTCCCACTGCACGCCACGCGCCCGCCTCGACACCTTGCGAATCCGCCCGGCCACCCACGCACGCACAGCCTCGTGCCACTCGCCATCGACATCGGCACGAGGGTCGAGGCACACCGCGACCGCCGAAGCAGCCGCGGCCTCCAGCAACGCCGTCCGCGCAGGCGGATCGACCCGCTCGATCCGCAACACCATCGGCATGGCGCGGACTTCGGACTCCTCGGCGTAGTTCCGGGAAGCGATCAGGTCCAGGATCATCACAGCCGGGTCAGCTCCATGCCGTCCGCGGCATCCGCGGCCTCCACCTCGGCCCGCGTCACACCGAGGATGAACAGCACCGCGTCCAGGAACGGGTGCGACAGCGCCGTGTCCGCCACCTCGCGCAACGCCGGCTTGGCGTTGAACGCGATCCCCAGCCCGGCCGCGCTCAGCATGTCGATGTCGTTCGCGCCGTCACCGACCGCCACGCACTGCGCCAGCGAGACACCGGCCTCTTCAGCGAACCGCCGCAACGCCACGGCCTTGCCCGGCCGGTCGACGATCTCGCCGACCACCTGCCCGGTCAGCTTGCCGTCCACGACCTCCAGCGTGTTCGCCGCGCAGAAGTCGAGGTGCAGCTCGTCGGCCAACGGCGTGATCACCGACGTGAACCCACCGGACACCACGCCGCAGTAGAAGCCGAGCCGCTTCAACGTGCGGATCGTCGTGCGCGCACCGGCTGTGAGCTCCAGCGACGCCCCGACCTCGTCCAGCACCTTCTCGTCGAGGCCCCCCAGCAGCGCGACCCGGCGCCGCAGCGACTCGGCGAAGTCGAGCTCGCCGCGCATCGCCGCCTCGGTGATCTCGCGCACCTGCTCCTCGCACCCGACGTGCGCGGCCAGCATCTCGATCACCTCGCCCTGGATGAGCGTGGAGTCGACGTCGAACACGATCAGGCGCTTGGCCCGTCGCGTGAGCCCTGCCCGTTCGACCGCGATGTCCAAACCGACCCGCACCGACACGTCCGCCAGCGCCGAACGCAGCTCCGCGTCGTTCTCCATCGTGTCGTCCGCGACCGAAACCCGCAGCTCAAGGCCCGTGACCGGGTAGTCGGCGACACCGCGGATCGCGTCGATGTTCACGCCGAGCGACGCCAGCCGGCGCGCGACCTCGGTGAACGCCTTGGCCGTCACCGGGCGACCCAGCACGATCAGCACGTGCGAGGACTCCAGGCGCGCCGTCCGCTTCGAGTCGGCACCGATCTCGATCTCCACGTGCATGGAGACGGTGGCCATCGCCTGCTCGACCGACTCCTGCAGCCCCTCGGGGTCGTGGTCGGTCGACACCAGCGCGCCGAGCACCAGCCGGCCCCGGATCACGACCTGCTCGACGTCCAGCACCTCGACTCCGTGCCTGGTCAGCACGGCGAACAGCACCGAGGAGACACCAGGCTTGTCGGGGCCGGTCACGGTGATCAGCACGGGCGTTTTCACGTCGTCGTCTCCTCGTAGGACGCGAAGAGCCCCGGCCGCGAGAAAGCAGCCGGGGCTCGTCGTTGAACCTGTGAGTGCAGGTTACTTGTCGTGGTCCGGGTCGTCCTTTTCGGAGGCCGTACCCGACTTGATGGCCGCGGCCGCGAGCTCCGAGGGAGCGGGCTTGGCGTCCTTGTGCGCGATGATCTTGCCGGTGAAGGTCACGTGGCCCTCGTTCCGGATGCGCTCGATCATGTGCGGGTAGTGCAGCTCGAACGCCGGGCGCTCCGAACGGATCCGGGGCAGCTCGGTGAAGTTGTGCCGCGGCGGCGGGGACGACGTGGCCCACTCGAGCGAGTTGCCGTAGCCCCACGGGTCGTCGGCCGTGACGACCTCACCGAAGCGGTACGAGCGGAAGACGTTCCAGATGAACGGCAGCGTCGACGCGCCCAGGATGTAGGCACCGATCGTCGAGATCATGTTCAGCGTCGTGAAGCCGTCGGACGCGAGGTAGTCGGCGTACCGGCGCGGCATGCCCTCGTTGCCCAGCCAGTGCTGGACGAGGAACGTCGCGTGGAAGCCGATGAACGTCGTCCAGAAGTGCAGCTTGCCGAGCGGCTCGTCCATGAAGCGGCCGGTGATCTTCGGGAACCAGAAGTAGATACCCGCGAAGGTCGCGAACACGATCGTGCCGTAGAGCACGTAGTGGAAGTGCGCGACGACGAAGTACGTGTCCGACACGTGGAAGTCGATCGCGGGCGCGGCCAGCAGGATGCCGGACAGGCCACCGAAGAGGAACGTGACGATGAAGCCGATCGAGAAGAGCATCGGCGTCTCGAACGTCAGCTGGCCCTTCCACATCGTGCCGATCCAGTTGAAGAACTTCACACCGGTCGGGACCGCGATGAGGAACGTCATGAAGGCGAAGAACGGCAGCAGCACGGCGCCGGTCGCGTACATGTGGTGCGCCCACACGGCGACCGACAGGGCCGCGATGCCGAGCGTCGCGTAGACCAGGCCGTTGTAACCGAAGATCGGCTTGCGGCTGAACACCGGGAAGATCTCCGACACGATGCCGAAGAACGGCAGGGCGACGATGTAGACCTCGGGGTGCCCGAAGAACCAGAAGAGGTGCTGCCACAGGATCACGCCGCCGTTGGCGGGGTCGAACACGTGCGCACCGAGATGGCGGTCCGCCAGCAGACCGAGCAGCGCCGCGGTGAGGATCGGGAACGCGAGCAGCACCAGCACCGACGTCACCAGGATGTTCCAGGTGAAGATCGGCATGCGGAACATCGTCATGCCGGGCGCGCGCAGGCAGACCACGGTGGTGATCATGTTGACCGCGCCGAGGATCGTGCCGAGACCACCGATCACGAGGCCGGCGATCCACAGGTCGGCGCCGACGCCGGGCGAGTGGATGGCGTTGCTCAGCGGGGTGTAGGCGAACCAGCCGAAGTCGGCCGCACCACCGGGGGTGATGAAGCCGGACATCACGATCAGGCCGCCGAAGAGGTACAGCCAGTACGAGAACGCGTTGAGACGCGGGAACGCCACGTCGGGCGAGCCGATCTGCAACGGGAGCACGAAGTTCGCGAAGCCGAAGACGATCGGCGTCGCGTACAGCAGCAGCATCACGGTGCCGTGCATCGTGAAGAGCTGGTTGAACTGCTCCTGGCTGAGGAACTGCATGCCGGGACGGGCCAGCTCGGTCCGCATCAGCATGGCCATCGCGCCGCCGACCATGAAGAAGGCGAACGAGGTGACCAGGTACAGGATGCCGATCTGCTTGTGGTCCGTGGTGCGGAACATCCGCAGCAGGAAGGACCCCTTGACCGCAGTGCGCGTCGGATAAGGACGCGTTGCGATCGGCTGCGGGGCTACGGCCGTCACGGTGCCTCCAGGCCTTGGTGGGACCAGTTCGTTCGGGAAACTCCCCGGGATATTAGACGGAGCCGATCAGCTCCATTCGGGTGGGCCATGGCCGGTGGCCAGCGGCGTAGCGCACGTCACACGTATCCTGCCGCCGTGCTCCGATTGCTCGCTGTCGCTTCTGTCCTGTTGCTGGCCGCCTGCGGCTCTCCCGCCACGCACAACTCCGCGGACGTCGAGTTCGCGCGGGGAATGGTCCCGCACCACGAACAGGCGCTGGAGATGTCCGGTCTCGTCGCGTCCCGCACGGAGAACCCGCACGTGATCGATCTGGCCAAGCGCATCGAGGGCGCGCAGAAGCCGGAGATCGACCGCATGAACGGCTGGCTCCGGACGTGGAACGCGCCGGTGCAGGCGTCCTCGCACTCCGCGCACGGCCACACGGAGTCGCACGGCATGGTCGAGCTGGGCAACCTGGCCGAACTGGACGGCACCGACTTCGACCGCCAGTGGCTGTCGCTGATGATCCAGCACCACCGCGGCGCCGTGGACATGGCGCAGAAGCACCTCTCGGCCGGCACCGACCCCGAGACCCGCAAG
>JAVXWK010000660.1:0-12151 GCA_032230575.1 Pseudonocardiales bacterium
CCTCGGGGGCACTTCACGCTGGTTGCGATTGCTGAAGCGCCGCCTACCCGGAATGCTCCGGGTGGGTTGCGCTTTCGCTCGTTCGGACCAGCGCCGCTCTGTCCACGTCCTGTGGATAACCGGTGCGCCCAGGCGGCCCGCGACACGCCGAAGAGGGTGTTTTTCGCGACACGCCGAGGGTGTGGTGCACAACTTTTTCCACAACTTGTTCACAGCCTCTGAGCTGCGGTTATTTCTGTCACTCCACTGGTTGTCAACAGGTTGTCCCCAGTGCTCCCACCCCTGTGAGCAACCATCCACAGGTTGTCCCCCACTTGTCCACAGGACGATCCACACGCTGGTTTGCTTGCTCCGGACGGGTCCCTCTAGCGTCGCGTCTCGGGAGATGACCATCGCACAGCGTGGCCGCCCGAAATTGTCGGTGCAGGGCTGTACAACTAGGTCCTGTACCGAATGGTCCTGACGGACATGGGCGCCGTCTCTCGACTCTTCGCAGGGGTGATTTGGCAGTGGCGCTGGTGGACGACCGGGGTATGGCGGAACCCGGATTCGAGCGTCAGCCGCCACAGGACCTCGCCGCCGAACAGTCGGTGCTGGGCGGCATGCTGCTGTCCAAGGACGCCATCGCGGACGTCATCGAGGCCCTCGCGCCCAACGACTTCTACCGCCCGGCGCACCAGGCGATCTACGACTGCATCCTCGACCTCTACGGCCGCGGCGAGCCCGCCGACCCGATCACCATCTCGGCCGAGCTCGAACGGCGCGGCGAGCTGCTGCGCATCGGTGGCGCGCCGTACCTGCACACGTTGATCGCGACGGTGCCCACGGCCGCGAACGCCGGCTACTACGCCGAGATCGTGGCCGAGAAGGCGGTGCTGCGCCGCCTGGTCGAGGCGGGCACGCGCATCGTGCAGCTCGGTTACAACGGTGCCGAGGGCGCGGACGTCGACGACGTGGTCGACCGCGCCCAGGCGGCGATCTACGAGGTCACCGACCGCCGCACGACAGAGGACTACGTGGCGCTGGAGGACCTGCTCCAGCCGACGATGGACGAGATCGACGCGATCGCGTCCCGCGGCGGCATCTCGCAGGGCATCCCGACGGGCTTCGCCGACCTCGACGAGCTGACGAACGGCCTGCACGGCGGCCAGATGATCATCGTCGCCGCCCGTCCCGGTGTCGGCAAGGCGCTCGCGCTGGACACCCCGCTGCCCACCCCGTCCGGCTGGACCACGATGGGTTCGGTTTCGGCCGGAGACTTCCTGATCGGCGCCGACGGCCGCCCGACGCGCGTGGTCGCCGCGACCGAGGTGATGACGGGCCGCCCGTGCTTCGAGGTCGAGTTCTCCGACGGCGCGGTGATCGTGGCCGACGCCGAGCACCAGTGGCTGACCGAGTCGTGCAGTGAGACCGGTGGCTTCTGGGCGATCCGCACGACGGCGCAGCTGTTCGAGCGCGTCGGCGTGTGCCGCATGTTCGTGCGCCTGTCGGCGGCGTGGGAACTGCCCGCCGGGTCGTTGCCCCTCTCGCCCACCTCGCTCGGCAAGTTCCTGTCCGGCCTGGGCGACGGCGAGCTGACGGACGAAGAGCTGCGCGTGGCCAAGGACCTCGACGTGGCCGACGACCCGCACATCCCCGCCGCGTACCTCCGGGCGTCGCGCAAGCAGCGCGAGGAACTGCTGGCGGCGTTGCAGATCGACGGCCGGTTCGCGCGCCTGCGTCGTGACGTCGACGAGCTGATCGCGGGCCTTGGCCGGCACGACCAGGTGGAGATCGTCGCGGTGCGCCCGGTCGCGTCCGTGCCGGTGCGGTGCGTGCAGGTCGACAACCACGACCACCTGTACCTCGCGGGCGAGACGATGATCCCGACCCACAACTCGACGCTGGGCCTCGACTTCGCCCGCTCGTGCTCCATCAAACACGGCCTGACCAGCGCCATCTTCAGCCTGGAGATGAGCCGCACCGAGATCGTCATGCGCATGCTCTCCGCCGAGGCCCGCATCCGCCTCGGCGACATGCGCGGTGGCCGGATGAGCGACGACGACTGGACCCGCCTCGCCCGCCGCATGAGCGAGATCAGCGAGGCGCCGCTGTTCGTCGACGACAGCCCGAACCTCACGATGATGGAGATCCGCGCCAAGGCCCGCCGCCTCAAGCAGCGTCACGACCTCAGGCTGGTGGTCGTCGACTACCTCCAGCTGATGAGCTCCGGCAAGAAGACCGAGTCCCGTCAGCAGGAAGTCTCGGAGTTCTCCCGAAACCTGAAGCTGATCGCCAAGGAGCTGCACGTCCCGGTCATCGCGATCTCCCAGCTGAACCGCGGCCCGGAACAGCGCACCGACAAGAAGCCGATGCTCTCCGACCTCCGTGAGTCCGGCTCGCTCGAGCAGGACGCCGACATGGTCATCATGATCAACCGCCCGGACGCCTGGGAACGCGACGACCCGCGCGCCGGCGAGGCCGACCTGATCATCGCCAAGCACCGTGCCGGCCCGACCGCCACCATCACCGTGGCGCACCAGCTGCACTACAGCCGCTTCACGGACCTGGCCCAGACCTGATGTTCGTCAGGCCGGCTCGCCGCGAGGACATTCCTGCTCTCGTCCAGCTGCGCCTGGCCAACGCCGAACGCCACGTCGAGCTCGACCCGTCGCTCTTCCGCGTGCCCGCTGTCGAGGCTGTGCGGGAGCACTTCGAGCAGGTCTTCGACTCCGCGCTGTTCACCGTCGCCGAGGTGGACGGCGAGGTCGTCGGCATGGCCGAGGTGGTGGTGCTGCCACCGCCGCCCGACCACCAGATCCTGGTGCCGCGCCGTACCGCCGACATCCACACGGTGGTGCTCGACGGGTTCCGCGGCCGTGGCATCGGCAAGGCTCTGGTGGCCGCGGCGCAACAGGTGGCGGTGGCTCACGGTGCCTGGACGCTGAACGCGATCATCTTCGCCACGAACGACGAGGCCGTCGCCTTCTACTCCGGGTCGGGCTTCGGGCCGCGCGGGATCCTGCTGGCCAGGCCGTGCGACTGACGGTTCTCGGCAGCTGCGGCGCCTACCCGGAACCGGGCAGGGCGTGCAGCGGATTCGCCGTCGAGGACGCGGGCTACCGGGTGGCGCTGGACCTCGGCTACGGCACGTTGCCCCGGCTGCTGGACCTGTGGCCAGGAGGCCCGGACGCCGTGGTGATCACCCACGAGCATCCCGATCACTGCGCTGACCTGCACGGTTTGTTCCGCATGCGGTACTACGGGCGGCGCGGGCGGCTGCCGTTGTACTGCCCGCCGGGTGTGCTCGACCGCCTGCAGGGCCTCGAACCGGACGTGCCGCTGCGAGAGGTCTTCGACGTCTGCCCGTTGCCGGGCGAGTGGGAGGTCGGTCCGTTCCGGCTGACCGGCTTCGACCTGCCGCACTTCGTTCCCAACGCGGGCGTCCGCCTGGAGTCCACGAGTGTCCTCGCCTACACCGGTGACACAGGTCCAGCCGACGCTTTGGCAACGCTCGGCCGCGACGCCGACCTGTTCATCGTCGAGGCGACCGATCGTCCTGGTGACACCTCGGGCCTGTTGATGACTGCGGAGGCAGCCGGGGCGTGGGCTCGGGAAGCCGGTGCGCGCAGGCTGATGCTGACCCACTTCTGGCCGGGCAACGACAGGTTCACCGCAGTGGCCGCCGCTCGCAGGAAGTTCGCCGGAGAGATCTTCGCCGCCTCTGAGGGTGACGTCTTCGAGCTTCGGCGCGGCAATGCTGGTCAACAGGCGTGACCTCGGCTAGACACGGATCGTGCTGCACGACCCGCTCACGGGCCTGCCCGGCCACGCATTGCTGCTCGACCGCCTGGAGCAGTCGCTGATCCGCGCCAGGACTCGCGGCACGCTCGTCACTCTCGTCCTGATCACGGCGCCGGACTCGCTGCTCGACGCCGCGCGGGTGCTGCGGGCGGGGCTGCGGCCGGACTTCACCGTCGCCCGGTACCGCGACACGGTTCTCGCCGTTCTCGCCGAGCACGACTTCGGTGACGGTTCCCCGATCTCGTCGCTGATCAGACAGCTCGTCGGGGACAGCCCGCGGATCCACTGGGTCACCAGTGACGGCGAGGCGGAACCGGACGACGTGATCGCCACAGCCGAGAACTCCTGAGAACGGCACTGAGCCCCGGCGACACCGTCGTGTCGCCGGGGCTCAGCTTCTTACCGGAGGAGGGTGTTACAACTTTCGGGTGTTACAGCGAGCCGGTCACCGTCTGGAACAGGTTGGCCGGGTCGATCATGGCGAGCGCCGGAGCGTTCACCGGCAGCTGCGGGAGCGCGCGCTCCTCAGCCTTCGGGGCCAGGCCCGCAGCCGGGTTCAGGTTGAGACCCGAGAGGGAGGCCGGGCCGTCCAGCGGCAGAGCGGGCAGCGAACGCTCGGTCGGCAGCGCGGGCAGCTGCACCGGAACCGGCAGGGCCGGCGCGGTGATCGGCAGCGAAGGCAGCGAACGCTCGGCAGCCGCACCCGTGGGGAGCAGGCTCTGCGCGGCGGCCAGCACCTGGCCCAGGGGCAGGCCCTGGACGTTCGGCGTGATGCCGGCGGTGCCACCGTTCAGCGGGAGGTTGGAACGCTCCTGCGCGACGGCGGGCAGCTCGGTGGGCAGCGTGGGCAGCTGGCCGACGGCGGGCAGCTGCGGGGTGGGCAGCTGGCCGGCCAGGCCCTGCAGGCCTGCCGGGCTGGGCAGCGTGTTCACCGGCAGCTGGTCGATGCCGTGGAACGCCGGAACCTCGTCGGCCTTCATCAGGCTGTCCACGCCCTTGGGGAGCTGGATGCCCTTGAGCTGGGTGGCACGCAGGGTGCCCTCCTGCTCGCCGGTGGACTGGAGGTCCTCGCCGGTGCCCGTGGTGGTCGCCTGGCCGACGACCTCGATGGGAACGCGGACGATGCCGGCTGCGGCCTCGACCGGGACGGTCATCTCGCGGGCGGTCAGCGGGCCGCTGCCGTCCGTCTCCATGAGGCCGCCGGCCGTGGTGCTCGAGTTCTCGTCGGTGGCCGTGGTCGCGTTGCCCGCCACCGCCACCGCGTCCGCGTACACGCCGGCAACGGCGTTGGCGGGGACGTGGATCAGGTTGCCGGACACCGAGGCGTCGTGGGCCTGCGACTTGCTGTCGCCACCGGACACGACGTTGGTGTCGGACACCACGTCGGAGTTGGTGATTCCCGCCGCGGAGACGGTGTTGCCGGGAAGCAACGGGGACACAGCGGGCTGTGCACCGATCAGGTTGCCGGACACCGAGCCGCCGTTGCCACTGCTGGCGACGTCGCCACCGGCCACGGAGTCGAGGTCGTTGGTGGCAGCGGAGTCGACGTTGCTGCCGCCGCCGACCGACCAGCCGGCCAGCTGGCTGCCGGTCGCGACCGGAGCCGAGATGACGTTGCCCGCGATGGAGCCCTGGTCACCGTTGGTGTGAGCGTCGCCGCCCGCAGCCATGTCGGTGGCGTTGTCGGCCGTCGTGGAGTTGTTGCCCACGAGGGTGACACCGTCGCCGAAGACCTGAGCCGGCGTCGAGGTCGGAGCCTGGACGATGTTGCCCGAGACCGAGCTCTTCTTGCCCCAGGCCTTGGGGTCGTCGCCGGCCTTGACCGAGGTGTCGTTCGCCGAGTCGGACGTCGTGTTGCCCACGAGCCCGGCGGTGAAGCCGAAGACCTGCGGCGCGACCGCGGTGGGCGCGGTGACGACGTTGCTCGAGACCGTGCCGCCGTCGTCGACCGTGTTCGGCTGACCGCTGGAGCGAACCTCCTTGGTCTCGTCCGCCGAGCCGGACGCCTGGCCGGCGAGCGTGCCGGCGATGCCGTACGCCTCGACCGGAGCGGCGAGCGGGGTCTGCACCAGGTTGCCGGAGCCGACCGAGTCGTTGCCGGTGTTGCCCTGGTAGCCCGCGGTGGTCGACTTGACGTCGTTCTCGCAGGTACCAGCGGCCTGGCCGGCACCCGAAACGCCGTTGCCGCACACGTCCACGGCCGAGGCCGGGGGAACGTCGGCGATGTTGCCGGACAGAACCGACTTGTCGCCAACGGTGAAGACGGGGCCACCAGCGGTCGACGTCGCGTCGTTCGAGTGGTCCGTCAGCGCGTTGCCGACGACCGCGCCACCGTTGCCGCCAGCGGCGACGGGCAGCGAGATGGGCGCGCCGGCGACGTTGCCGGAGCCCGTGGAGCCGGTGCCGCGGGTGTTCTTCTGGCCACCAGCGGTCGACTCGTTGACCGTGGAGCTGGTCGCGGACGAGTTGCCACCAGCGGCGGCGGCGTTGTCGTCGACCGTGATCGGGCCGGCGAGCGCGGGCTCGGCGATGTTGCCGGCCAGCGTGGCGGGGTCGCCGTCGGTGAGCGTCTTGCCACCGGCGTAGGCGGTACCGGTCTGCACCGAGTCGGTGGAGGCGTTGCCCGCACCGGCGGCCGAGTTGCCGTTCACCTCGAACAGCGGAGCCAGCGGGATCGGCACGGCGTTGCCGGAGATCGAGCTGTTCTTGCCGCTCGTGGTGGTGTCGCCCTCGGAGGAGGCGAACGTGTGGGCGACCGAGTTGGCCGCGGCGATGCCCGCCGCGCCCACACCGTTGCCGGTGATCTGAACCGGGGTCGCGCCCTGCTCGGCGACGACGTTGCCGGAGATGGCGCCCTTGTCACCGTTGGTGGTGATGTCGCCGCCGGTGGTCGAAACCTGCTCGGCGGTCGTGTTGGTGGTGGCGTTGCCACCCGCCGCGATGGCGTTACCGGTGATCTGAACCGGCAGCACGTGGTTGACGGCGACGACGTTGCCGGCAAGCGCCTGGCCCTGGCCGTCGGTGACGATGGTGCCGTCGCGGTGCGTGTCCTGCGAGCAGTCGCCGGCCGCCTCGGAGTTGCCGAGGACCGCGATCGCGTTGCCGCAGATGTTGATCGGCACATCGACGTGTGCCTGGACCGTGTTGCCGCGGAACAGGCCCTGCGCGGCAGTGCCCTGCACGCGGTCGGCGGCCTGCTTGATCAACGGGTGCGCGACCGGAGCGGCCGTGCGGACGGGCACCGCGCTGGTGACGCGGTCCGTGCTGATCGTGCGGTCGATCTTGGGGACGTTGAGGCTCTTGGCGGGGGTACCCAGGTTGTTCTGGTCCACCTTCACCGGAACCGAAACGCCGGCGTCAACGGGTGACGGTGCTGCGTCGGGGTTGACGTTCTCCTGGGCAGAAGCGATGCCCGTACCGAGCATCAGCAAACCACCAGTGACAAACGCGGACTGGATTCCGCGCTTTGCCCAGGTCTGCATTGGATCTCCTTTACCAAAGTCCCCTGGAATCAGGGGGGTTCATGGGGGTGGGGCCGGGCGCGCAGGGGAAGGCGCGCCATCACCGGGGGAGTCGCACGCGGTGATCGACCGGAAGGAGCGCAAGAAAAAAGCGCGACGGTCGACTTCCGGACAGCCAGGGGAGGAGGCTGCCGCGGACCGCGCGCTTGAATCAGTCGGGGTTGATACCGGGCTGCTTGCCCGGCGTCACGGTCACTTCGTCGGTGGACGGCGCGAGAGCGCGCGTCACCGAGGTGCCGTGGGAGTTGCCAGACGAGGCGAGAGCAGCGGTCGTGCTGCCCTTCGCAGAACCAGAACCGTCGTTGCACGAGGAGCACTGCACCGGCGCGGGGGCCGGGACGGGCAGCTTCGGGAACGGGGTGCTGGGCAGAGACGGGAGCTGCTCGGAAGGCACAACGAAGTCGTTGTGCTCCAGCAGATCCGTCCACATGACACCGGACGGGCCGGTGTGCTGCGGGACCGCCGGGGCAGGCTCGCCCTCGGCGATGGCCGGGATCTCCGGGAAGATCACGTCCATGGCCCGCTCGGTGGCGGGAGCCTGGGACTGACCGATCCTGGTGACCTGCGGCAGGATTCGCTCGGCGATCTGTTCGACCGCCTTGGAGACCTGCACGTCCGGCAGAGCGGCGCGAGCCTTCTGCTGCTCGGTGCGCAGCGTGTCGTCGAGCTTGTCGACGGCCTTGGCAGCGGGGACGACGATCGGCAGCTTTTCGTCCACAGAGACGATCTTGGTGACGACGTCGAACTGCTGCACGTCTTCCGCAGCGTTCGCGGAGGCCGTGGTGAGCGCCCAGGCAACAGCCGTTCCCGCGATCGCACCGCCGACAGCGAGCAGCGCTCGGGTGGCGAACCGGCGGATGCCGTTCGCTCCCGTCTTCGCTCGCAGATCAGCGGAGAACACGCAGGAAACCTCGCTACTCGGTGGCACTCAAGGGAATCGCCGACGACCAAGTGATCAAGTCGACGTTGGCGACTCTGCCAGTCCCACTGCCCCGAATGCACGCTCTGAGCGCTCGGTTAACTACATCGTGTGAACGAGAGGCCTCAAGATCAAACCCGCTTGAGCACGCGGGCCGCACCGGCCGCCGCGGTCGACGCCAGCACCCAGCCCACGGCCACGAGCAGCCCGGAGATCCACTGCGAAGCGCCCGTGAACTGCCACTTCCCGTCGTGGCCGAAGTCGACGATGGGCAGCAACAGGTCGAGCGACAGGAGCCAGGCGTTCCACACCGGGTCCTCGTCCTTGTTGAGCTTGAGCATCGGGTGCCAGTTGAACCAGAGCGCGCCGCCCAGCCAGAACACGCCGAGCCAGCAGATCGCGAGCCACGGGCGGTAGCCGTACCCGACCGTCCACCGCTGCACCGCGCCCCAGACCCGGCCCGCGCGGCCGAGCTCGGAGTAGCGCCGCCGTTGTTTTTCCAGCTGGACCTTCTGGGCGAGCTCCTCCTCGCCTCCCTGCTGGTAGACGGCGGCGAGCTGCTCGTACGGTCCGGGCGCGAAGTCCGGCTGTACCTTGAGGAGCCACTTGAGCCGGGTCTCCACTGGCACGTCCGGGTCCGCGGTGATGCCGGCGAACTCGAAGTCGTCGACGGCCACGCCGCCCTCCGCGTCCCACAGCCCCGGCCCGTCGGTCACCGAGACCGCCTTGAGCCTGCTCAGCACGACCTTGCCCTTGGGCTGCTGGCCCGCGGGGATGTGCAGCCGGAACTGGTGGACGGTGAGGCCGTAGGCGTTGAGCGCGATGTCCGCGGCGCTCGAGCCGAGGTGCGAGTCGCTGAACGTCGCCATCTTGCCGACCTCGCCCAGCCGCAGCCGCACGCCGCCGACCGCGGTGAACCCGCGGCTGCACAGGAGGTCCTTGCCGATCGTGATGGCACGGGCGTCGAGTGACGGCTTCTGCGTGCCGTTGGGGCGAAGCCGCGGCAGCGTCAGCTCGGCGCCGGACATGTCGAGGGTCGATCCGATGTTCGCGTTCTGGAGGCGGACCGAGCCCTTCGCCTTCAGTTCGCGCAGGAAGAGCGTGCCGCCGACCTCGAGGCGGTCTGCGAACAGGACGTCGATGCCCGGCCCGTGCAGCGACACACCGGACATGCTGGCGCTGCCCATGATGTGCGCGTTCGACAGCCGCACCTGGCCGTAGGTGTGCAACGGCGGAGTGCGCACGCCGCTGTTGTTCGCCGCGCTGCGGGCCTCGACATCACCCTTGACCTGCAAGCCGTCCGCGTGAATCGCCACGGGGATGCGGTTGGTGACGTCACCGGCGAGCTCCTCGGCGACCTCGCGCGGCCCGATCACCGCGCCGGAGAGCCGCAGGTAGCCGCCGACGCTCGCGTTGGGCAGCCGGACCGTGCCGGTGGAGGTGAAGCCGTTGTCGAGCTCGACGTTGCCCTCGACCTTGATGCGGTCGGCCACGAGCGTCGCCGCCTCGTCCGCCAGCCCGTGCGGCAGGACCAGCACCTGGTTGTCGACGCGGTGGGTGGAGTGCAGGCGGGCACCGGTGAACTCGAGGTTGCCGCCGACGCGTGCGCCGTCGAGCAGCACCCGGCCGTCCGCGGTGAACCGGCCGCCCTCGGCGTTGCAGAAGAAGTTGCCCGCGACGACGATGCCGGACGCCTCCAGCGCGTCCCGGCCGGTGTTGATCAACCGTGCGCCGCCGAGGTGGACGCTGCCGCCGATCACCGCGCCTCGGAGTCTGACCTCGCCGTTGGCCCGCATCGCGATGGCCTGGACGGATCCGCTGACCCGCAGTCGCGCGCCGAGGAACGCGTGTTCGCTGTTGGAGCGCAGGACCGCGCCGGCGAGCCGCAGCGTGCCGTCGACCGCGGCGTCGGTGAGGTCGACCGTGCCGGTGCAGGTGAAACCGGCTTCGAGGACCAGGTCGCTGAAGACCCTGAGGTTGCGGCCCTGGAGTCCGGGGACGCGGGTGCCGCGGAGCCTGAGCCCGATGAGGCGGGCCATGCGGAGGTCGAGTGCTTCTTCGAACGTGCAGTGGGTGAGGTCGATGACGCGGGTGACCCTGGTGCCTTCGAGCTCGAACTTGCCGGTGATCCGCGCGTTTTGCAGGCGCAGCGCGGGCAATCCCTTGCGCGGAACGCGGTACATGCCGGTCAGCAACCCGGTCAGCACCTCGCCGCGGACGCTCTGCCCGGTCAGGTCGATCTCGGTGCCGCCCGCGTAGGCCCCGGCAACCTGGCGTTCGACGTCGGTCAAGTCTTCCGGCTTGATCACTTTCGTCCTCCCCTGACGAATGGATCATCCCTATCAGGTTCCGACTTGGCGAGGGGCTGAACAGTTAACGTGAGGCATGTGAGCGCACCGGAGTCGGAGATCAGCAGCCGCGTCCCCCTGCTGCTGCGGGTGAGTGCCGCGCTGAGCTGGCGGTTCGTCGTTGTGGTGGCCGCGTTGTACGTGGTCGCGTACGTGCTGGGCTTCCTCGCCTCGATCGTGATCCCCATCGCAATCGCGCTGCTGCTCGCCGCCCTGCTGTCCCCCGGCGTGGCGAAGCTCGTCGAGTGGCGGGTGCCGCGCGGCGTGGCGACGACGGTGATGATGATCCTCGGCATCGGCGTGCTGGGCGGCGTGCTGACGTTCGTGATCAGCGAGTTCTCCCGCGGCCTGCCGGAGCTGCAGACGCAGGTCGGCGCATCCTTGGACACGATCCAGCGGTGGTTGAAGGACGGGCCCGCACACCTGTCGGACCAGCAGCTGCAGAACTACCTCAACGACATCGTGAAGACGATCAAGGAGAACCAGGCGGAGATCACGTCCGGTGCTCTGACGACGGCCGCGACCGTCGGTGAGGCGCTGACCGGGCTGCTGCTCGCCCTGTTCACGCTGATCTTCTTCTTGCACGACGGGGACGGGATCTGGCGGTTCGTCATCCGTGTGGTGCCTGGCGACGTGCGCACTCGTGTCGACGTAGCTGGCCGCCGAGGGTTCGGCTCTCTCGTTTCTTATGTGCGCGCCACGGCTGCCGTCGCGGTTGTGGACGCCTTGGGTGTGGGTATCGGGCTGGCGATCATCGGCGTGCCTCTTGTGGTGCCGTTGTCCGCGTTGGTGTTCCTCGGTGCGTTCATCCCCATCATCGGTGCGGTGTTCACGGGCGCTGTGGCGGTCTTGATCGCGTTGGTGACCAACGGGCCGATCGCCGCGCTGGTGGTGTTGGCCGTGCTCATCGGTGTGATGCAGCTGGAGTCGCACGTGCTGCAGCCGTTGTTGCTGGGGCGAGCGGTGAAGCTGCACCCGTTGGCGGTGGTGGTCGCCATCGCCGTCGGGTTGGTCGCGGGCGGGATCGCCGGGGCGTTGCTCGCGGTGCCGTTGCTGGCGGTGCTGAACTCCGGGATCCGGTCGCTGGTGTCCGACGCGGATGCCGAGGAGGACCCGTCGCAGGTCGACGTGCTGGATCCGCAGGACACGGCGCCGAAGGACGACAAGGGCTCGCGGGTCAAGGACCTCTAGCGGCGCTAAGCCATCGAGACGAGGTTGCGGCCGTACGCCTTCGCTGCCAGCAGTGCCGCGTCGGCCGCGACCAGCAGGTCCGGCAGCTCGTAGCCGAACCGCGTCGTGGTGGCCACGCCGATCGACACGGTCAGGCCGCGCAGCTCGTGCGGCTTGCCGTCGGTGGCCATCGTCGGAACCCGGAGTGCGGCCACGGCCTTGCGCACCCGTTCCGCGACCAACTCCGCCTCGTCCGGTGAGGCCTCCGGCAGCAGCACGACGAACTCCTCGCCACCGAACCGGCCGACGAGGTCGCCGTGCCTGACCGTTCCGCGCAACAGCAGTGAGATGGCGGCGAGCGCGGCGTCGCCGGCCAGGTGGCCCACCTCGTCGTTGACCTTCTTGAAGTG
>JAVXWK010000677.1:0-3966 GCA_032230575.1 Pseudonocardiales bacterium
GGGCTTCGCGGTCCCCCAAGGGGGACTCGAGGTCCCCATCCCAATCGTATCCAGCGGCACCGACAGTTTCCGGCGCCTCGACCGGCTCGGCGAACGCCGCCAGCGCCGGTTCCAGCTGCGGCAGCCCGACCACCGGGTTGCGGTGGATCGGCCGCGAGTCGTACTCGGCGTCGATCGCCTCGACGGCCGGGGGCTTCTCCACCCACGTCCGCTCGACCGGCTCGTCCGAAGTGGACGCCGAAGGCGAACCGGCGTCCTCCCGGCGTCTCAGCACGACGTACATGAGTGCGGCCCCGAGCGTGAAGGACAGCACGCACAACCCGAAGACGATTCCTATCGCCCCTGCCATGCGAAGGCTCCTAGCTGACGAGGACGTCGACCTGAGGTCCGAAGTCCGAGGGAGGGCCCCACACGGGGTCCACGATCACCCGAGTGATCACAACGTTCTGAACCCCCTGCTCGGCCAGGTAGTCGCGCACCAGGCCGGCCCTCTCCATCGCGAGCACGTCGCAGCGGTGCGACTCCGTCTCGCCGTTCCAAGCGTGCGACACCAGGTTCACGGTGCCCCCGGTGACGTTGCGCAGGACGCTGGCCAAGTTGCGCCGCACGTCCTCGCCGCGGCCCACGAGAGATGAGGTGCCGGGTGCGAACGTGATGCCCTTGACCGCGTGCGAGACGAACAGATCACGCACGGTCTGCTGCGCGACAGCGGCGGGCAGCAGCACGGGCGCGGCCGGCTCCATCCTCAGCGGCGACACGAAGTCCGTCACGGGCACAGGGCCTTGGAGCACAGCGGGCACGGCCGGCGACGACGACAGCGCCGTCTCCAGCTCCTCGCCGTAGACCGAGAACCCGAACACCGTCACGGACGCGGGCACCATCAACGCACCCACGACCAACGGAACCCAACGCTTCACGAGGCCGCCACCTGTTCGGGAATGTGCACCGGGGCCACGCGGTCGGCGGCCGCGGACAAGGCCGCGCGGGCCGCGGACAGCTGCGAGTGGACGACGCGGCGGAGCTCGTGCAGCTCGTCGGTCCGCTCCGCGACCTCGGCCAGCCGGCGTTGCGCCTCGCGGCACGCCACCTTCACCACGAACTCGGCCCGCGCCTTGGCCAGCGCCTCCTGCTCCCGCAGGTGTTGCGCGGCCTCGTTGCGGCGCCGGGTCATGGTGAGCTCGAAGAACTGCTGGGCCTTCTCGCGCTTGCGCTCGGAGTCGGTCTCGAGGGAGTTGCACTGCAACGCCGTCTCGCGCAGCAGGTGGTCGGCGTCGGTCTGCGCCAGGGCCATCGCCTCGGCGCACTCGCGCTCGACCTCGTCGGCGCGCTGGCGGTGCTGGGCCTCGAGGTCGGAACAGCGGCGTTCCATCTCCAGCTCGCGCCGCTCCATCGCCGCGGCGCGGGTGGCGCAGTCCTGACGGACCGCGTACAGCTCCGACTCGGCCTCGGAGCGCATCACCATCGCCTCGCGCTCGGCCTCCGCGCGCAACGCGGCGACCTCGACGTCGGTGCGGGCGCGCAGGTCGGTGCACTCGCGTTCGGCCTGCAGGTGCATCTCCGCGGCCTCGTCCTCGGCGAGGCGGAGCATGCGGTGCATCCGTTCGGTGGCACCGGCGTGCGTGCCCGAGTTGGATTCGAGGCGCTCGATGCGGGCGCGCGCCTCCTCCAGTTCGCGGCGCGTCATTTCCAGGTGTTGCCGCAAATCGGCGGCCTGGGCCAGAGCCTCCGCGCGGTCGAGGCTCGTGAAGCGCAGCTGCTCCTCGAGATTCTCCATGTGCTCGATGACCTGACGGCGATGAAAACCGCGGTAGACAACATCGAAAGCGGCGTGCAGCGGAACTAGTTCCGGCTCTTTTGCACCCATGGTCACCTACTCACTCAACCAGGCCGAAGATTGTGCGAGCTTACCCACGGCCGGTACCTCCAACCAGCGTCGACAGTGGACACAACGGGCACCTGTAACACGTGGAATATCCGTCTTTTCCTGCACAAACGAGACGGTTGTAGATCAACTCCAAAGAACGGCCAGTCACCCGATTGTGTCAAGTAGGACGCCTTTCCGAGGGGTTCACTCCATGCGTTCGCCGTGTACGGAAAGCAACCACCCAGGCGTAGATCACACGAATTGACATCGATCGTTGGTGGCTACTCCGATCACGCTTCGTTAACCTTCTCGTTCGTGCCCTCACGAGTAGCCGTCGTCACCGACTCGACCGCGTCACTACCGGCCCGGCTGGCCGAGCGTTTCAACATCATCACCGTCCCGATGCAGCTGAAGATCGGGTCGGAACTGATCGACGAGGCCTACGTGCCGACCGACAGGCTGCTCCAGGCGATGGAGGCCCAGATCCCGATCACGACCCAGCCACCGGCGCCGGACGCGTTCTTCTGGGCTTATCAGGACGCGTGGGCGAAAGGCGCGGAAACGATCGTGTCGGTGCACGTGACACCGAAACTCTCGCCCGCCACGGACGCCGCGAAGGCGGCCGCGGCCAAGTCGCGCGTGCCGGTGTTCATCGTGGACTCGCACTCGTCGGGCATGACGCTCGGATTCGCGGCACTCGCGGCCGCGCGGATCGTGCAGTCCGGCGGCAACGTCCAGAACGCGCGCAGCGTCGCGGAGGAGCGCGGCCGCAACGCCCACGTGCTGATCTACGTCAACACGCTGCACTACCTGCGCCAGGCCGGCCGGGTCAGCGCCGCCGCGAAGCTCTTCGGTGACGCTCTCTCGGTCAAGCCGCTGCTCACCGTCGTCAACGGCGAGGTGGAGCCGTTCGACAAGGTCGTCGGCCGCGAACGCGCGCTCGGCAAGCTCGTCGACAAGGCCGTGGCACTCGCCTACGGACGCAACGTCGACCTCGCGGTCGAGCACTTCGCGGCCGAGAAAGAGGGCCACGAGCTGTTGCAGATGCTGCAGAAGCGGATCCCACACGCCCGTGACGTCGTCCTGACCCAGGTCAGCGCGGCCATCGGGGCGAACGTGGGGCCCGGCGCGCTGGCCGTGACCGTCTCCCCGTTCTGATCAGAGCCGGTCCACTTCCTCCGCGAGCAGCAGTCCGGCGTCGAACCCCATCGGCCCGAAGTGGCCCGCCAGCTCCAGTGAGAGGACGCCCTGCAACCGCGTCCAGAACGACAGGGCGCGGTGCACGGTCGGCGACGACGCGGGAAGCGCGCTCGCCCACCCGCGATCCATGCTCAGGAAGATGTCGAACGGGGTCTGCGGGTCTTCCTCGGGGCTCGCGCAGACCTCCAGCAGCACCGCGAGGATCTCGTTCGAGATCGCGGTGATCTCCTCCGGCGCCTGGTAACCGGGCACCGGCGTGCCGTAGATCAACAGATACCGCTGCGGGTCGCTCAGGGCCCACTCCCGGATGACCGCGGCGAGCGCCACCACGGTGGTCCCGGCCTCGAACGCCGCGCGGACCGTGTCGGCGAGGCTGCGGTAGGCGTCCCGGATGAGCTCGGTGATCAGCTCGTCGCGACCGGCGAAGTACCGGTACAGCGCCGGCCCGCTCATGCCCATCGCCTTGGCGATGGCGTTGAGTGACAACGTTGTCACCCCGGCTTCCGCGATCTGCGCCCACGCGTGCCGCTTGACCTCGTCGCGCACCTGGGCGCGGTAGCGCTCGCGCGGGTTCTTCGCCGAGTCCGTCGTCATGGTTAGACCCTCTCACATTCGTTATTGACACTCACCATCGCGTCAGCCTAGCTTCACCATGTCACTGTAGTTAGAATCTATAACTAAAACGACCAGTCATAACGAAGGTGAGACCATGTCTGTCAACATTCGTACTTCCGCACACCCGTCGACGTCCACGCTGGTCGCGGCCTGGGCCGCCCCGGTCATGGTCATCGGCCAGTTCGGCCTGCTCTCCGGGATCCCGATCGCCGTCGTGCTCGTCGCGAGCCTGCGCAACCGCCGGCCGAAGGCGCTGCGCTGGTGGACAGGAGCTCTGACGCTGGCCT
>JAVXWK010000094.1:0-3927 GCA_032230575.1 Pseudonocardiales bacterium
CCCGAGGAGCTCGACCTGAGTGCGTTGGTGCGTCACGTGATCGCGTCTCGCTGGCGTGCGGTACCGGTGTCCGCGTCACCGGTGACGGTGCAGGGCGACCGGCGGCGGCTAGACCGCGTGCTGGCGAACCTGATGGAGAACGCCGAACGGCACGCGGACGGCGCGATCTTCGTGTCGGTGCGCCAGTACGGCTCCGTGGCGCGCATCGAGGTGGAGGACGACGGGCCGGGCGTGCCGGAGCCGTTGCGGGAGCAGATCTTCGAACGGTTCGCGCGCGGCAGGCCCGGCAGCCGCGGCGACGACACCGGCAGCGGCCTCGGGCTCGCGCTGGTCCGCGAGCACGTGCACCGCCACCACGGCCGGGTCTGGGTGGAGGACCGCTTCCCCCGTGGCGCGCGGTTCGTGGTGGAGCTGCCGGCGACCTGAACCACCCACACGAGTGGTTCCGTTGACCGCTGTGCGCGGACTGCTAGTTTCTGTCCATAGAGGAGGGACAGAACGTGATCAAGCAAGTCTTTTCGGGGTGCGCGGCGGCGGCATTGCTGTTCGCCGTGCCGGTCCCGGCGAACGCGGCCGATCTCTGGGTCACCTACGCGCCGGTCGTGCACCTGACCAAGGGTGAGTCGAAGCGGCCCACGAACGCCGGCGAGTTCCTGCAGAACTCGTCGCTGCGCTGGTCGCACGGCGGGTGCCCCGACCACGAGATCGCCGGCCGGGGCAGTGTCAACGCCAAGACGCTCGGCTCCGGCGGCTACCAGCACAACTCCACGGGCAAGCTGTGCTCGCACAGCGGCAAGAAGTACTCGAGCAACCAGAACGTGCGCCCGCACGGCGAGCTGGGCGCGAAGGAGGGCATGTTCCTCGACCTCAACAACGACAAGCGCGGCATCGGCAGCGTCCAGTCGGAGGTCTACTTCGACTACGCCAAGGGTTCGCACGTCACGTACTGGCTGTTCTACGCCTACAACGACGGCGCGTCCGTGCAGAACCACGAGGGCGACTGGGAGCGCGTCTCGGTCCGGCTCGACGCCGCGAACAAGCCGATCACCGTCGCGTACTTCCACCACGGCAAGTACTGCGTGCAGAGCTACGCCTCGGCCGCGAAGGTCGGCACGCATCCCGTCGGCTACTCCGCGCTGGGCACGCACGCCACCTACCCGAAGGCGGGCACGTTCCCGACCGGGTTCCCCGGCGTGAACGACAACGCGAACGGCGGCGGCGAGGTCTGGGAGACCTACAAGCGGCCTGTGCAGAACGTGAAGTCGCAGCCCTGGTACGGGTTCGGCGGCGCGTGGGGTGAGATCGGCGAGCTGACCGACACGACCGGGCCGGGTGGCCCGAGCGCGTTCAAGAGCCCGGTGCCGCCCAACTGGTCGTCACCCACCTGCTAGCTATTACGGAGTTCTGACGTCATCGGCCTTGGGAGCGCGCGGCGAGTCCGCGCGGTCCTACGGTCGGGGCATGCGAGTACTGATCACCGGCGGGGCCGGGTTCATCGGGTCGCACGTCGCGGACGAGCTGTCCGCCCAGGGCCACGACTGCGTGCTGCTCGACGCGTTGCTGCCCGAGGCGCACGGCTCGGTTCCGTCGCTCGACCACGAACTGGTCGTCGGCGACGTGATCTCACCAGACGTGCTGCGACCCTTGTTGTCCACTGTGGACGCGGTGTGCCACCAGGCCGCGATGGTCGGGCACGGCGTCGATCCGTTCGACGCACCGTCCTACGCGCGGCACAACGACCTCGGCACGGCGGTACTGCTGGCCGAGATGTACCGCGCCGGGGTGTCGCGGCTGGTGCTGGCGTCGTCGATGGTCGTGTACGGCGAGGGGCGCTACCGGTGCCTGTCGCACGGCATCGTGCGGGCCGAACGCGCTGTCGCCGACCTCGATCAGGGCCTGTACGAGCCGCGGTGCTTCTGCGGTGACTTCCTCGTGCCGGAACTGGTGCCCGAGGACGCTCCGCTCGACCCGCGCAGCACGTACGCGGCCACCAAGCTGGCGCAGGAGCACCTGGCGAGCGCCTGGGCGCGACAGACCGGCGGGAGCGTGTGGGCGTTGCGCTACCACAACGTCTACGGCCCGCGCATGCCGCGCGACACCCCCTACGCGGGTGTGGCGTCGATCTTCCGGTCGGCGTTGCGGAACGGGGAAGCTCCGCGCGTCATGGAGGACGGGCGGCAGCGGCGGGACTTCGTGCACGTCACCGACGTGGCGCGGGCGAATGTGCTGGCGCTGTCGTCGCCGAGGCCCGGTTTCGAGGCTGTGAACGTCTGCTCCGGCACTCCGCACACGATCGGTGACCTGGCGTTCGCGCTGGCCGACGCGTGCGACGGGCCGACGCCGTCGATCGTGGGCGGGGCGCGGCCTGGCGATGTGCGGCACGTCGTCGCATCACCCGCGAAGGCGTTGGACGTGCTGGGTTTCGAGGCTCAGGTCGGGTTCGCCGAAGGGGTGCGGGAGTTCGCTTTCGCGTCGCAGCGGGAGCCCGTCACCACTCCGTGAGGATGAGGTGGTTCACGGCCAGGGCCGTGACGGCCTGGGTGATGAGCCACCTCTTCTTGTGGTCCAGTCCCGCGGTGCTGGCGAGCAGCCAGATCGCGAACGGCAGCCAGATCCGTTCGGTCTCGGCCTTGCTGAGGCCGGACAGATCGGCGGCCAGGATCGCGAGGCCGGCCGCGATGATCCACTTGTCCTCGCGCAGGCCCTTGACCCCGGCGGGGCCGATGACGAGCACGAGCGCCGCCAGGTTGGCCCACACCCAGTACCAGTACGGCCTGGGGGTGCCGACGCCCTGGTAGTAGCGGGCTTTCACGAGCTCGTAGCCCTCGTACCACCAGAAACCCATCGCGGCGAACGCTCCCACCACCGCTGCCGCACCGGCGACCGCCAGAGCGATCCGGCGGCCGGTGACCCCGCGCTCTCCCCGGCGCCACACCGCGACGAGCGCGAGCGGGACGAGCAGCACCAGCCCGTAGGACAGGAACAGGCTCCAGCCGAGCACGACGCCACCCAGCAGCGGCCACCTGGTGAGCAGGTAGATCCCGACGGCGGCGACGCCCATGAACATGCCGTCCGCCGACGCCCCGACCCACACCGCGCCGGGGAACAGGACCAGGAACGGCAGCACCGCGTTGTCGCCGATGGCTTTCGGCACCGCGACGACGGCCAGCGCGCCCACCAGGACGCAGAAGATCGACGCGACCGTCCCTCCCCCGAGCCCGATGCGGTCGAGCGCGACGAACGTGAGCGTCGCGCCCGGCGGGTGGGCGGAGGTGTGCGTGGTCCACGAGTCGGGCTGGTAGTCCAGGATGCGGGAGGTGAACTCCCTGAGCATCGCCGGCACGTCGGTGATGCCCGGTACCTCGTGCAGGTACTCGTGATAGGTGGTGAGCCTGGTGACGAACCGGTCCCAGCCGTCGATCATCGCCAGCGAGAACGTCCATGCCACCGCCGCCACATACGCGATCGGCAACGCGAACCGGTGCTGCGTCAGCTCGGGTCCCTTGGCTACGACCAGGAACGCGACGAGGACCGCCGCCGGCGTGCCAGGCCCGAGATGAAGCCGCCACTCGCCGAAGATCGGCGCGGCAGACGCGAAGGTGAGGCCCGGGTACTTTGCGTTGAGAACGAACCCGACGATGACGGCGGCGGCGACGAGCAGCCCTGCGATGACTAGACGCACCGCGCCCAACCTAGGGGCTTTCGCGGGTGCTCGCCGGCCACGCAAGACAATTGTAAGAACTCGTTGGTGCGTCACAATTCCGTAAGCACCACAACACTTTCCCATGGTCCAGGGTGGACACATGGATGTCGTGTTGCCCTGCCTGGACGAGGCCGCCGCACTGCCCGCGGTCCTCGCCACCCTGCCTCCTGGATACCGCGCGATCGTCGTCGACAACGGCTCGTCGGACGGCTCGCCCGAAGTCG
>JAVXWK010000734.1:0-6360 GCA_032230575.1 Pseudonocardiales bacterium
GGGCCCTTTCGTACTGACACACAGTACGAAAGGGCCCCGCGTGCGGTCCGGCAACGGCGGTTTCTACTCGGCGGACGGCTTCTAGGCCGTCTTCGCTGGCGTGGTGGGCGGCTCCGGCTGCGCGGAGGGGGAGGTAGCACTCCGGAGCCAGGATGAGGACTACCAGGGCGGTCATGAGGGTCAGGTCGCCGTGGACCAGGCGGATGCCGATGCCCACCGCGATCAAGGCCACCGAGAGGGACGCGGCGATTTCCAGGACGAGGGCGCTCAGGAAGGCGATCTTGAGGGTGCCCATGGTGGCTTTGCGGTGCTGATCGCCAAGTTGGCGGACGGCGGTGGCCTGTTGCTTGGCGCGGCCGAAGACCGTGAGGACTGGGAGCGCGCGGAGAAGTTCGAGGAGCTGCGCCGACAGGAGTTCGGTGACGTCGGCGGCCTTTTGCACGCGCTTCTCGGTGTACCAGCCGATCAGCGCGGCGAAGACCGGGATCAGCGGCACGGTCACGGCGATCAGGACCGCCGACGGCCAGTCCGTGAAGAGGATCCACGCGCCGACCAGCGGCGGCACGATCACAGCGGTGACCAGCGCGGGCAGGTAGCGGGTGAAGTAGGCGTCGAGCGCGTCGAGGCCCTTGGTCGCGAGCACCGACAGCTCGGCCGTGCCGCGGTCGGCGATCCAGCCGGGGCCGCGTTCGAACGACTTGGCCAGCAGCTGGGTCCGCAGCTCTTCCTTGGCACCGGCGGCGGCACGGGCGGCCGCGCTTTCCGTTGCCCACGAAAGACCTGCGCGCGCCAGGATCGCGACGGCGAGCAACGGCAGGCCCTCGCGAGTGGTGATCACCGACGCCAGCGCGACAGCCTGGGCGACGAGCGCGAGGGCGTTGAGGAACGCCAGGGCCCCCACCCCCGCGAGGGCGCGCCTGGCGTTCTTCGAGAGCTGGGGCAGTGCCCCCAGCGGGCCTCTCCTCATCTCAGTTCACCGGGATGTGCCGCACGCCGATGCGCTTGCGGAACACCCAGTAGGTCCAGCCCTGGTAGACGAGCACCGCGGGCGTGCCGAACCCGGCGACCCAGGTGATCACCTGCAGCGTGTACGGGCTCGACGCGGTGTTGGCGACCGTGAGCGACCACGCGTCGTTGAGCGTCGACGGCAGGACGTTCGGGTAGAGCGAGCCGAACAGGATCGCCACGCTGGCCGCGATCGCCAGTCCCATCAAGGCGAACGACTGTCCGTCGCGGTTCCCGAGCAGTCGCCACATCGCGGCGGCGAGCACCAGAACCACCACGCCGGCCCACAGCCCGGCGACGATCGCCAGCAGCGCGATCAGCGGAAGCAGCGCCACCGGAGCCAGCGTCAGCGCGACGCGGCGGGCCCGGTCGCGGATCTCGCCCTCGGTCTTCAACGCCGTGAAGACCGCACCGTGCACCAGCGCATAACCCGCAAAGGCAAGCGCGCCAACGACCGTGTCGAGCCGGAACGCCGCGAACGCCGAGCCCACGCGGTCGCCGTTCGCGTCGATCGGCAAGCCCAGCACCGTGGTCGAGATCAGCAGGCCGACGCAGAGCGTCGCGGTCCACGAGCCGACGATGATCACGGTGTCCCAGGTCCTGCGCCACACGGCCGACTCGACCTTGCCGCGGTAGTCGAACGCGACCCCGCGCCCGATCAACGCGACGAGGAACAACGTTAGTGGCAGGTACGCGGCGCTCAGCAGCGCCGCATACCAGCCGGGGAAGGCCGCGAACGTGGCACCGATCGCGACGATGAGCCACACCTCGTTGCCGTCCCACACCGGCCCGATGGTGTTGATCATGACCCGGCGTTCGGCGTTGGTGCGCCCGAGAACGGGCAGCAGCATGCCGACACCGAAGTCGAAACCTTCGAGGAACAGATAGCCGAGCCACAGCACGGCGATCAGCACGAACCAGAGCGTTTCCACGTCGCCTCTCCCCTAGTACGCGAACGCCAGAGCGCCGTCGTCGGTCTGCTGAGGCAGCACGCCAGGGATCCCGCCTCTGACGTACTTGCGGATCAGGTAGAACTCCACGACCGCCAGCACGCTGTAGACCGTGGTGAGCGCGATGAGCGAGGTCAGGATCTCGCCGGGTGCCAGTCCGCTGACCGCCTGCGCGGTGAACATCCAGACACCGTCCACACCGGTCGGGTTGGGCACGACCACGAACGGCTGCCGCCCCATCTCGGTGAAGATCCAGCCGAAGCTGTTGGCCAGGAAGGGAGTCGCGATGCCGGCGAGGCCCAGTACCGGGAACCACCAGCCGGTGGGCGTCCGGTTCCTGCGCGTCAGCCACAGCATGAAGACACCCAGGCCGGCCGAGATCCCGCCGAACCCGATCATCAACCGGAAGCCCCAGTACGTCACCGGGAGCGCCGGTACGTAGTCGATCGGCTTGCCGCTGAGCTCGCCCAGCTTGGGGTCGACAGGGTAGAACTCGCCGTACTTCTGCTGGTAGAGCGGAACGAGGTCCTGGATGCCCTTGACCTCGCTGGTGAAGTCGTTGTGCGCCAAGAAGCTCAGCAGTGCGGGCACGGTGATGCTCTTGACGTTCTCGCAGTCGGGCCTGGTGACGTCGCCGTACGCGAACACTGAGAAGCTCGCCGGTTGTTCGGTGTGGCACAACGCTTCCGCGGCGGCCATCTTCATCGGCTGCTGCTCGAACATCAGCTTGCCCTGCCAGTCACCGGTGATCGCCAGCGCGCTGAACGCGACGACTCCGACCCAGGTGCCGAGCTTGAGCGAGCTGCGCCAGACACCTTCGTCCTGCGACTTGCGGTAGAGGTGCCATGCGGCGATGCCCACGAGGAACGCGGCCGAGACCGCGAACGCGCCCGCGATGGTGTGCGGGAAGGCGGCGAGCACCGTGTTGTTGGTCAGCACGGCCCAGATCGAGGTGAGGCGCGGCTTGCCGTCGTGCAGCTCGATGCCGACCGGGTGCTGCATCCACGAGTTGGCGGCGAGGATGAAGTAGGCGCTGGCCATCGTGGCGAGGCTGAACGCCCAGGCGCAGGCGAGGTGGACCTTCTTCGGCAGCTTGTCCCAGCCGAAGATCCACAGGCCGAGGAACGTCGACTCGACGAAGAAGGCGACGATCCCCTCCATCGCGAGCGGCGCGCCGAACACGTCACCGACGAACCGCGAGTAGGCGCTCCAGGCCATGCCGAACTGGAACTCCTGCACGATGCCCGTCACGACACCCATGGCGAAGTTGATCAGGAGGAGCTTCCCCCAGAACTTCGTCATCTTGTAGTAGCGCTCGTCGCCGGTGCGCACCCACGCGGTCTGCATCCCTGCCACCAGCAGGGACAGGCCGATCGTCAGCGGCACCATCAGGAAGTGGTAGACGGTGGTGATGCCGAACTGCCACCGCGCGAGTTCGAGTACGTCCACGATTCAGAGCCTAGGTCTGGATCATGAGGACCATCAGGTACGACGGTCCCGTCCATGCGCGGGACCAAGGTCCCGTGCGCGAACTCACGCCTTTCGGGTGACATGCGTCGGTTACGATGTGTGCGCCAGAGGGGAGTAGTTCCCACCGGAGTTGTCGGCCGGTGGCGTGGTGATCGACATACTGATCCGCCTTCGCGGGGATCCGGTCCCACACCCGTTCTCACACGGGCGAACGAGACCTCCGGCCAGGCTGCAGCATGCCTGGTCGGGGTCTGTTGCGCCTCCGTCCGGGCTCGTATTCGGACGTGGAGGACCTCTTGGCCACTTCATTGCTCGCGTTCATCACCGCGTTCGCGGTGGTGTTCCTCGTCGAGCTCCCGGACAAGACCATGGTCGCGACCCTGGTGCTGACCACGCGCTACCGCGGGTGGCCGGTGTTCGTGGGCGTGATCTCGGCTTTTGCCGTGCAGACGGTGGTCGGCGCGGCGTTCGGCTCGGCCATCACCCTGCTTCCCGACCGCGTGGTCGCGGGCGTGGTGGCTCTGCTGTTCGGCGTGGGCGCGTTCCTGCTGCTGAAGGAGGGGTTCTCGCGGGACGCCGGCGCCGCGGACGAGGCCGGGGTGCGCACCGACGTGCCGTTCTGGCGGGCGGCGCTGACGTCGTTCGGCGTGCTGTTCGCGGCCGAGTGGGGTGATGCGTCGCAGCTCGCGACGGCAGGCATCACCGCTCGGTACGGAGCGCCTTTGATGGTCGGTCTTGGGGCCTGGCTGGCACTGGTCGCCGTTGCCGGTATCGCTGTCCTGGTGGGACGGAAGCTCGCCGGGCGGTTGCCGACGCACTGGATCCAGCGGGTCGCCGGGGTGATCTTCGCGGTGTTCGGCGTGATCGCGCTGACGCAGGTGTTCTGAGGGCTACCAGACCGGTCGCAGGCCAGGCTGGTCGTCGCCGTGGACGTGCTGCAGGTATTCGGCGAGCCCGGTCCTGATGGTGTCGAGCGTGGATCGTCCGATCGCCTCGGCCATCTCGTGCTCGAGGTCTGACCACAGGTTGTCCGCGAACTTCAGGTAGTCACGGCCCTTCGTGGTCAGCGTGACGTACTGCGCGCGCTTGTCCGTGGGGTGCGGTTCCCTCAGGACGTAACCCCACTCGTCCAGCTCGTTGACGATCTCCGCGGCCGCCTGCTTGGTGACGCCGAGGTGCTGTCCGATGTCGACGGTCGTGGCGCGCTTCTCCTTGAGGAACCGGAAGACGTAGCCGTGCGCGGGCCGCAGCGGTTCCAGGCCGATCTGGCTGAGACGGTCGTGGAACTGGTCGCCCATGGCGCGGTACGTCATCGCCAGCAGCATCGGCACCGGTTCCATTTCACTCCCCTGGTAGACAACCTGGTTGTCTTTATTCTATGGTTAGACAACCAAGTTGACTACATGGAGGTTGTCTTGCTGGTTACGGGGGATTCCGTCGAGCCGTTCGAGTTCGGCGGGTTCGAGTTCAGGCCGTTCGCTTCGCCGTCGCGCGGCAGCACCGAGATCGCGCTGTGGACCGTCGACGTGCCGGAAGGCGGCGACCCGACGCCGCACCGGGCGTCGAAGGAGGAGGTCTTCTACGTGCTGTCCGGATCGGTGACGATCCAGGGGCAGACCGCGGGCGCAGGTGACGTGATCGTGGTGCAGCCGAACACCGAGCTGTCGCTGACCGGCGGCCCTGCTCGGGTGCTGGTCGCGACCTCGGTGGGCATCATCGGCACGCTGGCCGACGGGACGACGGTCACGCCGCCCTGGGCGGCCTAGTTCGCCGGCGAGCCCTCTTCCTTCGGGGGTTCCGGCGCGGTGTCCGGGACCTCTTCGCGGAGTTCGCGGGCGATCTTCTTGGCCTCGTCGATGAGCTCTTGGGACTCGTCGAGGCGTTCTTCGTCCGGTGCGGTCACGGTGCTGGGATCGGCGGGTTCGCTGGTCGCCAAACTCAGGAGGCTCCGGACGTGGGCCGCGAGACGTTCCGCGATCTCCAGGTCCCACTCGTCGTCGCGTGCGGGCTGAGGGGTTCCGCCCGCGACGACGCGTTCGCCGAGCAGGCGCCGCTCGGCGGGCGTGAAGTCGGTGATGGCGCGGCGGAGCAACGGCAGCGCGTCGTCGAATGCCTCGCCGCGCAGGCCGGTCAGCCACTCGTCGATGAGGCCGAACAGTCTCGGGTCGGCGGCCAGCAGCGTTGCCGAACCCCGCAGGAACCCGGCCACGAAGGCGGTGGCGACGGAGCGGTGGAGTCTTGCCTCCACGTCGTCGCTGGTCAGCTCGCCGGCTTCCCAGAGCAGGCGGGTGGCTCTGCCGGTCGGCAGGCCGTGGGCTTCTGCCTTGACCAGCGCGTGCAGGGCTCGCCACCAGGTCTTCTGGTGGTCGTCGTCGGCGGCCAGGCGGGTGGCTTCGTGGGCGCCGTCGACGATCTGAAGTGCGTTCTCCGCGGTTTCGTCGTCGATGTTGCGGCAGGCGATCGGGAGGCCGACCGCGCCTCTGGTGAGGAGGCCGTGGAGGGCGACTCTGAGAAGTTCCGGGTCGGTGCCGCGGACAGACCCGTAGCGGACAGTTCTTGCGAGGTCCGGGAGGGCGGCGAGGAGTTCCAGGGCGTCGGTGGCCATCGCTGCGCAGCGGTCGAGGGCGTTGCGGGACTCGATGACGGCCTTGGGGAGCTCGCAGCCGACCGCTTTGCTCAGGGTGGTCGCTGCCGTGGCCACTCTGGTCGCGTCCTGGGCTGCTTGGGTGAGGACGTTCTCGGCTGCCGTGTGGACGGTGGTGCCGTGACGGGCGGCTACCGCGACGGAGACCGCGAAGATCGGGTCCCAGCGGAGTTGCCAGACCTCGGCGAAGGTGCCGAGGGAGTTGGAGCGGTCCGGCCTGCCCCACGGGACGCCGAGAACTTCCAGGCGTTGCAGGAGTTTCGAGCGTTCGCGGTCGGTGTCCTTGCGGAG
>JAVXWK010000769.1:0-3432 GCA_032230575.1 Pseudonocardiales bacterium
CTTGCGGCCCTTGAGCCCCACGAGGTTCTCGAACCACTGCCACGCCTCGCCCATCGCGGTGAGCTCGTCGGCGACGGTGTGTTCGAGGACTTCGACGTCGTCCCGGTTGATCAGGTCAACCACGTGCGTTCCCCCTTTTCCGTCGAACGCTAGTCGAACGCGAATTCACCGGCTACGGTGCAATGCGAATCTCGTTCACGTTCCCAAAGGCGGCGGCGATGCGGCGAGCGGTGCTCCTGACAGTCCTGTTCCTCCTCTCGTGGTTGATCACTCCGGCCGAAGCGGAGTCGTTCGACGGCACCGAACTACGGGTGTCCGGCGGGGTCTTCCGCGACGAGCACGGCCGCGAGGTGGTGCTGCGTGGCTTCAACGTCTCTGGCACCGCCAAGCTCGCCGAGTACCGCGGTCTGCCGTTCGCGAACACCGCGGACGCGCGCAAGTCCGCGACCGCGATGAAGCAGCTGACCGGTGCGAACGCCGTGCGGTTCGTGCTGACGTGGGCGTGGATCGAACCGCAGCGCGGCCAGATCGACCACGCGTATCTCGACGGGGTGACCCAGCAACTGCGGGCCTTCACCGATCAGGGGATCCGCGTCTACCTCGACTTCCACCAGGACCTGTTCTCGCGGTACCTGTTCAACAAGGACAGCTGGTACACCGGCGACGGCGCACCGGCGTGGGCGGCGAGCGGGTACCCCAAGGAGTCGTGCGGCCTCTGCTTCCACTGGGGCCAGAACATGAAGAGCAACAACGCCGTCACCGCCGCGACCTACGACTTCTGGCACAACCGCAACGGTGTGCAAGAGTCGTTCGTCAACGCGGCGGGGGAGGCGCTCAAGCACGTCAAGGAAGCCTTGCCCGCCAACGAGTTCAAGCTCGTCGCCGGCGTCGACCCGCTCAACGAGCCGTACGCCGGCAAGTACGACAGCGGGCAGAACTCGCAGCAGTGGGAGCGCGATCTCCTGATGCCGTTCTACCAGCGCTTCCGCACCGAGATGGACGAGGCCGGCTGGACGACCAAGCCCGCTTTCGTGGAGCCGCTGGTGTTCTGGAACCAGAACGTGGACTTCTTCGCCGAACCGGGCGGGCTCACCCTGGTGCCGGCGCTGGGCGATCGGTTCGTGTTCAACGCGCACTTCTACGACGGCAAGGCGCAGTCGGGCATCCTCATGCCGGGCAAGGCCGGTGACGGCCAGTACACCCAGGCGTTCGGCACGATCCGTGACCGCGCCAAGGCGTTGGGCACCACGTCGATCGTCTCCGAGTTCGGGCACCCGGTCGCGGGCAACACCTCGGACAAGACGCCATCGGTGCTCAAGGCGATCTATCAGGGCCTCGACTCGACCGCTCCGGGCGCGCGCTGGTGGCAGGCGCCGCGCGGCTCGGTGATCTCGGGCAGCCAGTGGCACTGGGACATCAACTACGGCAGCCACCACGAGCTGATGAACGACAACCCCGGCAAGGTCAAGACCGACGGCGACGCCATGAACGACGAGCACTTCTCGGCGGTCAAGCTCGACGCGTCCGGCACCCCCGTGCTCACGGTCGACCGCGCGATCGTCGACCGCGTCTACCCGCAGGCCGTCGCGGGCACCACGCTCGCGTTCACCTACGAGGACCGCGCCTACCAGACGTGGCAGCAGATCCCGCTGGCCAACGTCAGGTCACTGGTCGGCTCGGCGCCGTTCGCGGTGATCGTCTGGGACTCGAACGGCGGCTCCGCGCCGACCGAGCTGCACCTGCCGGAGTCGCTGCGCTCACCGCTGGTCGTGAGCTCGGTGCCGTCGACCACAACCGGCGACAAGCTGCTGCTCAAGGGAGGCCCAGGACGCCAGTTCGCGCTGGTCGCGGCCGCGTCGGGCGGGAACACGGCCGCGGCGGAGGCAGAGTTGAGGCAGTGGTACGTAAGCTGGTGAAGTGCGAACTCGGCCCACCCTGACCTGGTCTCCTTCAGGCCCGTCGCTGCCGCGCACCTCCACCCTCACCGACGTCGTCCCGATCGTCGCCGACGGCGGTGTGCTGGTGCTCAGCGGCGCGGGCCTGTCCACGGAGTCCGGCATCCCCGACTACCGCGGCGAGGGCGGCTCCCTGCGCAAACACACCCCGATGACCTACGAGGAGTTCACGACGAGCACCGCGGGCCGCCAGCGCTACTGGGCCCGCAGCCACGTCGGCTGGCGCACCATCGCCCGCGCGCGCCCGAACGCCGGGCACCACGCCGTCACGAAACTCAGCGCGAAGCTCTCCGGCGTCATCACCCAGAACGTCGACGGCCTGCACCAGGCCGCGGGCCGCGAGGACGTCGTCGAACTGCACGGCGGCCTCGACCGCGTGATCTGCCTGGACTGCGGGATCCTCTCGCCGCGCCTCGACCTCGACCACAGGCTCAAAGAAGCGAACCCGACGTTCGCCGCCACCACCGACGAGATCAACCCGGACGGCGACGTCTTCCTGCCGGAGGAAACGGTGCGTGGCTTCGAGGTCGTCGGCTGCGTCGAGTGCGGCGGCGTCCTCAAGCCCGATGTCGTGTTCTTCGGCGAGAACGTCCCGCGCCCACGCGTCGAGCAGTGCTACGAGCTCGTCGACAACGCCAGGTCCCTGCTCGTCCTCGGCTCCTCGCTGACCGTCATGTCCGGCCTGCGGTTCGTCCGCCGCGCGGCGGATTCAGGCATCCCGGTCGTGATCATCAACCGCGGCGAGACGCGCGGCGACCAGTACGCCTCACACCGCGTCGACCTGCCGCTGGGCACGACGCTGACCGCACTGGCAGACCTAGCTCTGTGACCTGAACTGGTCCAGCACCCGCCGCTCGCGCTTCGTGGGCCGACCCGCACCACGATCGCGTCGCGCGATGGGGATGTCCGGCGGTGGCGGGGGAGTGCGGTCGATGAAGCACGTCGCCGCGTCCGCCGCGCCGACCCGCTTCTGGATCACCCGCACGACCTCGACGATCTTCGTCTTGTCGCCGACCCGCGCCCGCACCTGGTCACCGGGCACGACGATCGCCGAGGGCTTCGCGGGCTTGTCGTTGATGCGCACGTGGCCGCCCCGGCACGCCTGGGCGGCGTCCGGGCGGGTCTTCGTCAGCCGGACCGCCCACAGCCAGCGGTCGATGCGCGTGGACTCCACCCGGCCATCATGGCACTGTGGGAGATCATGAGGATCCTGGCGGTCGCACTCACCCTCGCCGCGTCGCTCACGTCCGTCGGCCCGCTCGGTGAGCTCACCGACCTGGCCGTGCGGCGCGTGCAGGTGGCGGACCTGGTGGCAGCGGCGAAGTTCGGCACGACGTCACCGATCGACGACCCGGCCAGGGAGCAGGTCCTGCTGGACACCGCGGCGGCGAAGTCGATCGAACTGGGAATCGACCCAGAGGTGTCGAAGCGGATCTTCCGGGACCAGATCGAGGCGAACAAGGTCGTGCAGCGGGGT
>JAVXWK010000780.1:0-9863 GCA_032230575.1 Pseudonocardiales bacterium
AGTCGGAGGAGCTGCCGCGTCAGACGGCGTACAACCTCCCGCTGGAGATCGTGCTCATCGTCGTGCCGACGGTGATCGTGGCGGTCCTGTTCTACTTCACCGCCATCACCCAGAACTACATCACGGACAAGTCGGCCAAGCCCGACGTGAACGTCGACGTGATCGCGTTCCAGTGGAACTGGGAGTTCCAGTACCCGGACCACAAGACCGACGAGGGCAACGTCGTCAGCACGGTCGGCACGTCGGGTGAGATCCCGGTCATGGTGCTGCCGGCGCACAAGCGCATCCAGTTCAAGCTGCGCTCGACCGACGTCATCCACTCGATCTTCGTGCCGGAGTTCCACTTCAAGCGCGACGTCTTCCCGATGCCGGAGAAGAACAACCAGGACAACGTCTTCCAGATCGACCAGATCGACCGTCCCGGTGCCTTCGTCGGCCGGTGCGCCGAGCTGTGCGGCTCCTACCACTCCGCGATGAACTTCGAAGTCCGCGCCCTCGAAGAGGCCGACTTCGACAAGTACATGGAGTACCGCAAGGAGATCAACGAGAAGACGGGCAAGACGTACACCACGGCCGAGGCGCTCGCGAAGGTCGGCTGCAAGGACTGGTGCTCGCCGCTGGCCACCACGACCACCCCGTTCAACACCGACCGGACGGCCCGCGAGGCCTCCGGAAGCGGCCAGAAGTAGGGAATCACCGCGATGAAGATCGAAGCTCGCGTATTCGACCTGGTGATGGGCTTCTCGTTCCTGATGGCCGTCGTGTACGGCTACTGGACGCACGCGGCGACCGGCCACGTCGAGCCCACCGGCACGGTGGCGCTCGCGCTGACCGGCGGCCTGGCCCTCATCACCGGCACCTACTTCCGGTTCGTGTCCCGTCGCATCGAGGTGCGGCCCGAGGACAACCCCGAGGCCGAGGTCTCCGACGGCGCCGGTGAGCTTGGCTTCTTCAGCCCCGGCTCGTACTGGCCGGTCGGTCTCGCGGCCGCGGCGGCGACCGCCGGTGTCGCGGTGGCGTTCTGGCACGTGTGGCTGCTCGTGATCGCCATCATCATGGTGCTGGTCATGGTCGGCGGCCTGGTGTTCGAGTACCACACCGGCCCCAACCACGAGTGATATCCCGTATCCGATATATCGGATACTGCCTGCCTGAGGCCTCTCCGTTCACGGAGGGGCCTCAGTCGTTTGAGAAGGGCCGCAGTCGTTTCAGAAGGGCAACAGTCGTTTCGGAACCAATATCCAGCATGTGATGTATCGCATATCGGATATCGCTCGCGTCCGATATATCGCATATCGCCCCACGGCTGACGTTCGCGCGCCGATATCCCGTATATCGCATATTGCGAAGGGCCCTCCCCGCCGTAACGGCAGGAAGGGCCCTTCGTGGTCCTGAGCGCTCTCGTGAGGCGCTTGGTGTCTTACGCGGCGGCAGTGACCCTCTCCGGGGTCTTCTGGTACGCGTCGACGTACTCCTGGCCGCTCAGGTCCAGGATGCGGTAGATGATCTCGTCGGTGACGCTGCGCAGCACCGGCAGCGACTCCTGCATGCCGTCGTAGCGGCTGAAGTCGAGCGGCTCACCGAACCGGACCGTCACGGGGACGATCTTCGGGATCTTGCGGCCGACCGGCTGCACCTTGTCCGTGCCGATGATGCCGACCGGGATGACCGGGGCTCCGGACTCGAGCGCCATGCGGGCCACACCGGTGCGGCCGCGGTGCAGCATGCCGTCGAGCGAGCGGGTGCCCTCGGGGTAGATCGCGAAGGCGTCACCGCGGGCCAGGATCTCGGCGGCGGTGTCGAGCGCGGCGCGCGCGTCACGACCCTTGCCGCGGTGCACCGGCACGTGGCCGAGCGACGAGAAGAACCAGCGGGACAGCGCACCCTTGAACCCGGTGCCGGTGAAGTACTCCGCCTTGGCGAGGAACGACACGCGCCGTGGGACCACCATGGGGATCACGACGCTGTCGATGAAGCTCAGATGGTTCGCCGCCAGGATGACCGGGCCGTCGGTGGGGATGTTCTCCAAGCCTTCCACCACGGGGCGGTAGACAACTCGGGCTGCGCGCGCGACGACATGCTTCATCACCGGGTAGAGGACCATGCCTCCAGCATTCCAGGTGGCGATTGCCTGCGCGTTACCACGTGGTGCGCATCTCCGGCCCGTCACTCGCTCGGACTACGCCGATGCGGCGGCCGTGCGAGCACGGTCACGCGTCGACGACGACGCGTGACCGTAACAGCGCTCTCAGCCTTTCAGAGCGGTTGACAGCTCCACCCAGCGACTCAGCAACGAGGCCGCCTTGCCCGAGTCGATGGCGTCCGCCGCGCGGCCCAGCGAGGCCGACAGGTCCGCGTGCAGATCGTCGGAGAACCCGCCGTGCGCCGCGATGGCCCCGGCCGCGTTCACGAGCACCGCGTCGCGCACCGAACCCGTCTTGCCGGCCACCAGGTCGCGGACGACCTGGGCGTTGACGGACGCGTCGCCGCCCTTCAGGTCCTCCTCGCGCGCGGGCTTCACCCCGAGCACGGCCGGGTCGATCGTCTCCGTGCGCACGACACCGTCCTGGGCGAGCCAGGCCGAGGTCGTCGTGGTCGTGGTGATCTCGTCGAGGCCGTCGTCGCCGCGCACCACCAGAGCGGTGTTGCGGCGCCGGGCGAACACCCCGGCGATCAGCGGCGCCGCGGCGGCCCGAGCGCACCCGATCAGGCCGACCGAGGGCTGTGCCGGGTTCGTCAGCGGGCCGAGCAGGTTGAACGACGTCGGGATGCCGATCTCACGCCGCACCGGGCCCGCGTGCCGGAAGCCGGGGTGGAACACCGGCGCGAAGCAGAAGCCGATGCCCAGCTCGGCCACCGTCGCCCGCACACCGTCCGGCGGCAGGTCGATCGCGACGCCCAGCTCCTCCAGCACGTCCGCCGTGCCGCACTGCGACGACGCGGCGCGGTTGCCGTGCTTCACGACTGGGACACCGGCGGCGGCCGTGATGATCGCGGCCATCGTCGAAATGTTCACCGAACCGGAATGATCGCCGCCGGTGCCCACGATGTCGGCCGCCCGCACACCTACGTCGAACCGCCGGGCGTGGTTGAGCATCATCGTGGCGAGGCCGTCGATCTCCTCCGGCGTCTCGCCCTTGGCGCGCAACGCGACGATGAACGCCGCGATCTGCGCGGGCGTCGCCTCGCCCGACATGACCTGGTCCATGCCCCACGACGTGTCGTCGGAGGTCAGGTCGGTGCCGTCCAGAAGTCTGTTGAGCAGCGAAGGCCAGGTGCGCTCGCTCACTGGTGATCAGCCCTTGACGACAGGAAGCGCCAAGCCCCGCAGCACCTCGGCCACGGTCTCGGCGGCGGCCAGTGGGTCGAGCGGGTGCACCAGCACCGCGTCGGCCTGCGACCAGGTCGCGAGCCAGCGGTCGTCCTTGCGGCGGACCGCGACGACGATCGGCGGGCAGTTCGTGATCTCGTCCTTGAGCTGGCGGGACAGGCCCATGCCGCCGGTCGGCTGCGCCTCGCCGTCGAGGATCAGCAGGTCGACGGTGCCGTTGTCCACCTCGTAGAGGACGTCGGCGATCGCACTGGCCTCCACGTAGTCGACACGGGGCAGATCCGGCGCCGGGCGGCGGCCGACGGCAGTGATGATCGTCTCACGCACCTCGGGCCGGTGGCTGAACACCAGGATCTTCGTGGTCTGCGTGCTCATCTCACGATCCTCCGCTGCTACTGCTGACTGCGGTCCTGAAGAAAAGTGACCAAGGTCGCCGCGATGTTATCGGGCGGCCGAAGAGTGTGACTGCAGGGCGTCCCACCCCAGGGCTTCGCCGCCCAGTCGCTGAGCCAGCGACGCCATCCGGGAGCGCTCCTGGGCGCAGTGCAGAGCGTCCAGCTTCTGCACGCGACTGATATGCGATATATCACCGGCGACCAGCATCCAGCCGTCCGGTGTTAGCAGTTCTCGCGCACGTTCTACCTGGTCAAGAGGTATGCGCACGTGATGGCGGAGCACTGCGAGCTCGTCGGGACGCCACTCCGGAGAACGGGCCAAAACGGCCGAATCCGCCTCCGCGATGTCGAACGCCTCGACGACCACGACGAGCCCAGGATCGTCGATCGACAACGAGGGTTCGTCACGTCGGCCCAGCAGATCCCGCAATCGGCCCAGCAAACCCATCCGTTGATCTCCTCGCGATCACCGGCTGTGTGACCCAGCCGACCCATGATCCGCCCAGGACCCGATGGGCGGACGGAAATAGCGCAGGCAATAATGCTGCCCGTGACCACGGCAGCGCCTTCAATCGGCCAGCGCGTGCACTCGCTGAACCGCCCGAACATGGTCAGCGTCGGCACGATCGTCTGGCTGTCCAGCGAGCTCATGTTCTTCGCTGGCCTCTTCGCCATGTTCTTCACGGTGAAGGCCCAGAACACTGCGGAGCACTGGCCGCCCCCTCCCACGCACCTCAACGTGCCCTACGCGGCGGTCTTCACGATCATCTTGGTCGCGTCGTCCTTCACCTGTCAGTGGGGCGTGTTCGCGGCGGAGCGCGGCGACGTCTTCGGTCTGCGTCGCTGGTACATCGTGACGTTGATCATGGGCGCGATCTTCGTAGGCGGTCAGGCGGGTGAGTACTTCACCCTCGTCGAAGAGGGCACGACGATCCCCTCGTCGGCCTACGGCACCGTCTTCTTCCTGACGACCGGCTTCCACGGCCTGCACGTCATCGGCGGTCTGATCGCGTTCGTCTTCCTGTTGATCCGGACGAAGCTCAGCAAGTTCACGCCGGCACAGGCCACCGCATCGATCGTCGTGTCGTACTACTGGCACTTCGTCGACGTCGTGTGGATCGGCCTGTTCGCCATCATCTACATCGTGCCCTGACCTAGCCGGCACACAGCCAAGCCACGAGCTCCCGAACTGACAGCAAGGGTTGCCGCACACCATGACCACCACGACGAAACGCCCGCGCGGCGCCCGCACGAAGCTGCGCCGCCGGGTCGCCGGACTGCTCGCCTTGGGCTTCGGCCTGCTGAGCGCCGGCATGCTGTTCGCCGCGTTCGCGCCCACCGCGCAGACTGCCCAGGCGCAGCAGCAGGACGCCCTGGTCCGCCAGGGGGAGCAGATCTTCCTGAACACCTGCGCGGGCTGCCACGGCAAGTCCCTCGAGGGTGTCAAGGACCGCGGGCCGAGCCTGATCGGCGTCGGCGACGCCGCGGTCTACTTCCAGACTTCCTCCGGCCGCATGCCCATGGCGCGGCAGGAGGCGCAGGCCACTCGCAAGCCCACGAAGCTCTCCGCGGAGGAGATCAGTGCGCTGATGGCCTACATCACCGCGAACGGTGGCGAGGGCCCGAAGAAGCCCTCCGAGTCCGGTGAGGCCCTGCGCGGCGACAACCCGGCGCGTGGCGGCGAGCTCTTCCGCCTCAACTGCTCGAGCTGCCACAACTTCACGGGTCGTGGTGGCGCGCTGTCGTCCGGCAAGTTCGCGCCGGCGCTCGACGGGGTGACCGAGGAGCAGATCTACACGGCGATGCTGACCGGCCCGCAGAACATGCCGAAGTTCGGCGAGCGCCAGCTCACGCCGGAAGAGAAGAAAGACATCATCGCGTACGTCAAGTCGGTGACCGACGGGAACAACAACTCCGGCGGTAACCCCCTGGGCGGGTTCGGACCCGTCTCGGAAGGCTTGATCGCATTCATCGTGGGCATCGCCGCGCTCATCGGCGTGACCCTCTGGATCGGAGCCAAGGCATGAGCGGCGACAAGCCGACCGAGCTGCCCAGCGAGGCAGAGCTCGCGGAGATGAGCCGGGACGACCTCGTCAAGCTCGGCATCAAGATGGACGGCGTCGAGCTCGTCCACTACGAGGAGCGGTTCCCTGTTCCCGGCACGCGCGCCGAGCGTCGTGCCCAGCGCGTGGTCGCGGCCTGGTTCATGATCTCCGCGCTGGCGGGTCTGGCGTTCCTCGGCGTGTTCCTGTTCTGGCCGTGGCAGTACGAGGCCCCCTCGAACGAAGAGGGCCACCTGCTGCACATGCTCTACAACCCGCTGATCGGCCTGTTCCTGGGCCTGTCGGTGGTGGGCCTGGGCGTCGGCGCGCTGCTCTACACCAAGAAGTTCATCCCGGACGAGATCGCGGTGCAGCAGCGCCACGACGGTCCGTCGGCCGAGGTCGACCGCGCCACGCTGGTCGCCGAGCTCGCCGACGCCGGCGACCGCAGCGGTATCGCCCGCCGCAGCCTGATCAAGCGCACCGCGGGCCTCGGCGCGGGTGTGCTGGGTCTGGGCGTGGCGGCCGTCCCGCTGGGCGCGCTGATCAAGAACCCGCACGCGGACAGCGAGACCAAGGCCTCGCTGTGGCACACCGGCTGGAAGGCCGAAAAGGGCGAGAAGGTCTACCTGCGCCGCCACACCGGCAACTTCCACGAGGTCTCGCTGGTGCGTCCCGAGGACGTCGAGCCCGGCGGCTTCGAGACCGTGTTCCCGTTCCGCGAGTCGGAGCGCGACGACGAGCACGCGCTGGTCGCGGCCCTCAAGCGGGCCGACGCGCCGGTCATGCTCATCCGGCTGCGCCCGAACCAGGCGGTCACCAAGCGCGCCGGTCAGGAAGACTTCAACTTCGGCGACCTGTTCGCGTACTCGAAGATCTGCACGCACCTCGGTTGCCCGACGTCGCTGTTCGAGCAGCAGACCGGTCTGCTGCTCTGCCCGTGCCACCAGTCGCAGTTCGACGTGTTCGAGTACGCCAAGCCGCGGTTCGGCCCGGCGACCCGTCCTCTTCCCCAGCTACCGATCACTGTGGACGAAGAGGGATACTTGGTTGCCCGCAGCGACTTCATCGAGGCTGTGGGTCCGGCGTTCTGGGAGCGGAAGTCATGAGTGCCATCACCACGCCGACGAAGCCGGCCAACGCGGCCGCGCGCGTCGCAGGGGCGGCGGCCAACGCTGCCGACGAGCGGTACCACGCGGCCTCTGGCCTGCGCAAACAGCTGAACAAGGTCTTCCCGACGCACTGGTCGTTCCTGCTCGGTGAGATCGCGCTGTACAGCTTCATCGTCCTGCTGCTGTCTGGTACGTACCTCGCTCTGTTCTTCGACCCGTCGATGACCGAGGTCACCTACAACGGCTCGTTCGAGAACCTGCGCGGCATCGAGATGTCGCGGGCGTTCGCGTCCACGCTCGACATCTCGTTCGAGACGCGCGGTGGCCTGTTCGTCCGCCAGGTGCACCACTGGGCGGCGCTGCTGTTCATGGCCGCGATCGTCGTGCACATGTTCCGGATCTTCTTCACCGGCGCGTTCCGCAAGCCGCGTGAGATCAACTGGGTCATCGGCATCGTGCTCTTCATGCTCGGCGCGATCGAGGGCTTCCTCGGCTACTCGCTGCCGGACGACCTGCTCTCGGGCACCGGTCTCCGCGTGATGGCGGCGCTGCTGATCTCGTTCCCGGTCGTCGGCACCTGGATCAACTGGCTGATGTTCGGCGGGGAGTTCCCCGGCACCAACATCATCCCGATGCTCTACACCGCGCACATCCTGCTGATCCCGGCGATCATCCTCGGCCTGATCGCGGCGCACCTCGCGCTGGTCTGGTACCAGAAGCACACGCAGTTCCCAGGCGTGGGCCGCAAGGAGACCAACGTCGTCGGCGTCCGCATCATGCCGGTGTTCGCGGCCAAGGGCGGTGGCTTCTTCGCCATCGTCGTCGGTGTCATCGCGATCATGGGTGGCGTCTTCCAGATCAACCCGATCTGGAACTTCGGCCCGTACAACCCCGCGCAGATCTCCGCCGGCTCGCAGCCCGACTGGTACATGGGCTGGACCGACGGCCTGGTCCGCATCTGGCCCGCGTGGGAGTTCTACCTGGGCAACTACACGATCCCGGCGCCGTTCCTGCCGTTCATCCTCGGTCTGCCGCTGCTGACCGGCATCGCGGCGGTGTACCCGTGGATCGAGAAGAAGATGACCAAGGACTACGCGCACCACAACCTGCTGCAGCGCCCGCGTGACGTGCCAGTCCGCACCGCGCTCGGCTGGATGGCGATCACGTACTTCATGGTCCTGCTGCTCATGGGCGGCAACGACATCTTCGCGTACAAGTTCGACATCTCGTTGAACCTGACGACGTGGATGGGCCGCATCGGCATGCTGGTCCTGCCTCCGATCGCGTACTTCATGGCCTACCGCATCTGCATCGGCCTGCAGCGCGGCGACCGCGAGGTGCTCGAGCACGGTGTCGAGACCGGCATCATCAAGCGCCTGCCGCACGGCGAGTTCATCGAGGTCCACCAGCCGCTCGGCCCGGTGGACGACCACGGTCACCCGATCCCGCTGGCCTACCAGGGCGCGTCGGTGCCGAAGAAGATGAACAAGCTCGGCTCGGCCGGTCACCCGGTCGCCGGCAGCACGTGGTCGCCGGACCCGGTCGAGGAGACCGTGGCCCTGGAGAACGCGAAGCACAACAACCTGCTGGAGTCCGCTTCGCAGGAGCAGGCCGAGCTCGCGGGCAAGCCTTCCGACCCGAAGGCCTGATCTCCAGTTCTGAGTGTGAAAAGCCCCCGTGAACCTTCACGGGGGCTTTTCGTCACGTCGGTTGCGCCGAATGATTTCTCAGGCTGCGCTGACCGTGGCCTTGCTGTGGTTACTGGGCGTCATCCAGGCCGATGGCGAAGGCCGCCTCGTCGTCTCGCTTCGAGTAGCTGCGGAACGCGATGTGCGTGTCGGTGTTCAGCACGCCCGCGACCTTGCTGATCTTGCCGGGCACCAGCGCGGCCAGGTCCTCGTGCTTGCTCACCCGCACGAGCGCGATCAGGTCCACGTCACCTGCGCAGGAGTACACCTCGGTGACGCCGTCGATGTCGGCGATCTCCTGCGCTGCCTCGGGAATGCGTTCGGCGGCGGCCTGGATCAGCACGATGGCGGTGACCACGCTGTCCTCCTCTGGTCTCAGCACGGGTAACTAAAGCACTCGTAGTCTGCCCTACCGGCTTATCGCTGGCGTGAGGACGTCGCTGCGAGCGTGGGTCCCCTCATTCCCGCGTTGTTGTTGAGGTGAACCCTTGTTCGCACGCAAGCTGATTGCCGAGGTGGCCGGTACGACCATCCTCTGCCTGTTCGGAATCTCCGCCGCCGTGTCCGTGGTCGCCGCGGGCAACGAGCCGTCCGGTCTGCTCATCGTCGCTCTGGCTCACGGCCTTGCGTTGATGGCCGGCATCTACGCGTTCGGCGCCGTCTCCGGCGCGCACTTCAACCCGACCGTCACCATCGCTCTCGCCGTGTCCGGCCGCGTGCCGTGGCGCGAGGTGCCGGGCTACGTCGGCGCACAACTCGTCGGCGGCGTCCTGGCCGCTTCGCTCGCTCACCTCGTGCACGGTCCGCGTGCTCTGGAGGCGGGTCTGGGCGCGACCGCTTTCGGCTCTGGCGTCACCGTCACGCAGGCCTTCGCCGCCGAAGCTCTCGGTGCGTTCATCCTCGTGACCGCCGTCTTCGCTCTGGCCGTCAACCCCGGCGCTCCTCGCGGCCTGCGCGGTGTCGGCATCGGCCTCGCTCTGGCCACCCAGATCCTCGCGTTCGGTCCCGTCGCGGGCGCCTCGGTGAACCTCGCCCGCACGTTCGGCCCCGACGTCGTGCTCACCTTCGCGGGCGGCGACCCGGCCTGGAGTCAGCTGCCGGTGTACCTGATCGCCCCTGTTTTCGGCGGCATTCTGGCAGCCGGCCTCTACGCCCTGGTGACCTCCACGTCCCGCCGCGTGAACGTCCCCAGCCCCCGCTAGCTCGTCCCTTTGTCGACATTCCAACTGATATATCGGTTCGCCTCACCTTCCTGACCAGCCCAAACCCCTGCTATGCAAAAAACGTTTGCGGAC
>JAVXWK010000785.1:0-3656 GCA_032230575.1 Pseudonocardiales bacterium
CATCACCGTCGTCGGCACCCAGTCGGGCCGCTGCCTCGACGTCGCCGCCACGAGCAACAACACCAGGCCGAGGCTCTGGGACTGCGGCAGCGGCGCGAACCAGCGGTGGAGCTACACGTCCGCCAAGCAGTTCACGATCGGCGGCAAGTGCCTGGACGCCTCGGGCGGGGGCACCGCCAACGGCACGGCGGCCATCCTCTGGGACTGCCACGGCGGTCTGAACCAGCAGTGGAACGTCAACGCCGACGGCAGCATCACCGGCGCGCAGTCCGGGCTGTGCCTCGACGCGAGCGGCAACGGGACCGCGAACGGCACGCTGATCCAGCTCTGGTCGTGTCATGGCGGCACGAACCAGCAGTGGAGCCTGCGTGGCTGATTGGATCCACAAAGGACGGTTGCCCGCCCCGGGCGGGACGGGCAACCATTTTCTCCCTGTCGCCAGGACTTCAGGAGCAGACAGTGCCGTTCAGAGCAGGTGACGCGAACGGTGGCGTCGAACCGTTGTAGTTCGCGTTGTACCCGAGCGTCAGCTGGGCGCCGGACGGCAGCGAGCCGTTCCACTCCGCGTTGACGACGCGCACCACGTCACCGGTGTCGGTCCACGTGCCGTTCCAGCCGTTCGTGACGGACACGCCGGGAGCCGAGAACGTGAAGGTCCACCCGGTGATCGACGATCCGCGGTTCTCGATCACGATCTCGCCGGTGTAGCCGCCCTGCCACTGGCTCACCACGCGATGGGTCGCCCGGCAGCCGCCGCCGGGATTGTTGCCCGTGGTCGTGGTGGTGGTGGTGGTCGTGGGACCAGGTCCCGCCGCCATCGCCAGTTCGTAGGCACGCTGCGGCACGAACTGACCGGCGGGCCCGATGCAGCCGTCCGACTCGCCCGGCAGCTTGACCCACAGGAACGCGTCGATCCTCGAGTCGCCGGTGTTCACCGTGCTCGGCGTGCCGATCGCACGGCCGGGAGGATCGCACCACTCGGTGCCCTGCGGGCCGATGCCGTTGCGGCTGGTGTCCACCACGGCCTTGAGACGGCCGTCGCCCACGGCGTTGAGCACGTTCTTGGCGTAGTTCACCTCGTCCGAGGTGGACCGGTAGTTGGACACGTTCGTCGAGATGCCGTCGGCGCTGTTCGAGATGTCCGCGGCACGCAACCTGCTGGCGGCTTCCGCGGGGTTCAGCCACGCGGAGTTCCCGATGTCGAAGTACACCTTGGCCCGCGAGGAACCGGACTTCAGCTTCTTGCCCGCGTAGGCGATGGACGCCTTGGTCTGGTTCTGCTGGTCCGCGTTCTGGCAGTTGCTCATGATCGGCAGGACGTCCGGCTCGAGCACGATCGTCGCGGCACGGCCGGCCAGTCCGGCGGCCACCTCGTCCACCCACGCCCGGTACGCCTGGTGGGACGGCGCTCCGCCACCACTGGCACCGCCGCAGTCGCGGTTGGGGATGTTGTAGACCACCAGGATCGGGATCTTGCCCGCCGAGGCGGCCGCGCCGACGAACGAGCTGATCTCGCCGCGGACCGACGAGGTGTTGGTGGTCGTGTACCACCGCGCCTGGGGAACCGAGGCGATCCGGTCGCGGATGACCGGTGCCCGCGAGTCGCCGGGGTTGGCGGCCACCCATCTGGCGCTGGAGCTCATCGGGTCCACGTAGAACGCCGACTCCGCGGCGTTGACCGCGGCGCCGCCACCCACCGCCAGCACGACAGTGCCGGCCACGAGCACGCCGGTGGCGGCGGACGCGCCACTCGCCAGCTTCCACCGGGTCATCTTGCCGCTTCCCGCAGTGCCGGGGACGGGGTGCGGACGGGACGGATCGCTTGCTCTCATTCAAGGTCCTCGCAGCGTCGTCAGAGATAGGTGAGAGCGCTCTCATCCAGCGAAGGATCTCCGCCGGGAAAACGAGTTCAGACTCGGGCCAACCTAGTCACGGCACCGCGAGCGGTCAACGCTAAATGTTAGCGCTAACTTTAGCAATGTCCATTCTGCTAAACCTCCGGGAACGCATTCGACTGCATTCGACGTGCAGATTGGGAGCGCTCCCTCGTTTTCGTAGCCCGTTCAGCTCAATCTGAGCGAAGAGTCGTCAACGCCTTCTTGTGAGCGCGAACATATAGCTGCCACACTTCGACACGGCGCGTACCCAGTCGCACGGTTGACCACGTGCGACCGGATCTCCCTGTCCGCCACGCCCGCATTCCGGGCACGTTCGGAGAAAGTGTGGAAATGAAACTGACATCGAGGTCAGTGTCACTCGTCCCGATCGTTTCGACGATCGCGGCGGCAGCACTCGGAGCCACGCTCATCGTGACCGCCACGGCGAACGCGGCCACCACCCTGGGCGCCGCCGCCGCGCAGTCCGGCCGTTACTTCGGCACCGCCGTCGCGGCAGGCAAGCTGGGCGACTCGACCTACGTGAACATCCTGAACACGGAGTTCAACATGGTCACCGCGGAGAACGAGATGAAGTGGGACGCCACCGAGCCCAACCGCGGTCAGTTCAACTACTCCGGCGGTGACCGCATCCTCAACCACGCCGTGAGCAACGGCAAGCGGGTGCGCGGCCACGCACTGCTGTGGTACCAGCAGGAACCGGGCTGGGCGCAGCGGATGGAAGGCTCCGACCTGCGGCAGGCCATGATGAACCACGTCACCCAGGTCGCCACCCACTACAAGGGCAAGATCTACGCCTGGGACGTCGTCAACGAGGCGTTCGCGGACGGCGGCAGCGGTGGCCGGCGCGACTCCAACCTGCAGCGCACCGGCAACGACTGGATCGAGGCGGCGTTCCGCGCGGCCCGCGCCGCCGATCCCGGCGCGAAGCTCTGCTACAACGACTACAACACCGACGGCATCAACCCGAAGTCGACGGGCATCTACAACATGGTGCGCGACTTCAAGTCCCGCGGTGTGCCGATCGACTGCGTCGGGTTCCAGTCCCACCTGAGCAACAACACGCCGGGCGACTACCAGGCGAACCTCCAGCGCTTCGCCGACCTCGGCGTCGAGGTGCAGATCACCGAGCTCGACATCTCCGGCGGCAACCAGGCCAACGCCTACGGCGCCGTGACCAAGGCCTGCATGGCCGTCACCCGTTGCGCCGGCATCACCACGTGGGGCATCCGCGACACCGACTCGTGGCGCGGCGGCGAGAACCCGTTGCTGTTCACCGGTTCCGGCGCCAAGAAGCCCGCGTACACGGCGGTGCTGAACGCGCTGAACGCGGGCGGCCCCGGCCCCACGACGACGACCACGACCACCACGACGACCAACAACCCGGGTCCTGGTGACTGCACCGCCACGGTGTCGCTGAACCAGTGGGGCGAGGGGTTCGTCGCCACGATCAAGGTCACCGCCGGATCCTCGGCGCTGAACGGATGGCGGGTCACGACGACCCTGTCGAACGGCACGGTCACCAGTTCCTGGAGCGCCAACCGCAGCGGCACCAGCGGAACCGTCAACTGGACCAATGTGGACTACAACGGCAACGTGCCGGCGGGCCAGTCCACCGAGTTCGGTTTCCAGGGCACCGGAAGCGGATCGGGGCTCAACCCGGCCTGCGCCTCGAGCTGACGTCCCGCACCACACAACCGCAGGGGACCCCGCGGATCGGGCGATCGGCCCGATCCGCCGGTCTCCCCTGCCCTCGGGGTG
>JAVXWK010000793.1:0-3808 GCA_032230575.1 Pseudonocardiales bacterium
CTGCGCCGTTCCGCAACTGACAGACGTGTGCGCGGGCTCGATCCGCGCCTTCCACCCGCCGCCGCGACCGATCAGCGCCGCCCACCCGCCAGCGCAGCCCGATCCCCGACTGTCAGACGGGTGCGCGGTTCTGGTCTGCATGTCCCACCTGCCATCGCGACCGTTCCGCCATCGCCAGGACGGGTGCGCGGTCGCGGTTGGCGCCGAGCACCCGCCAGCACGCCTGGCTGTGTTGCCCGTGGCGGGTGCTGGGGCGCCTTGGCGGCGCCGGACACGACGAAGGCCGCCCCTGGCGAACCAGGAGCGGCCTCATCAAGCAGAACCGAGGTGGTGCGGTTTACGGCAGGCCCAGCTTCGCGCGGCAGCCCGGCCAGGCGCCGTAGGTGCCGCCTGCGCGGTCGCGGAGCTTCGTCGCGATGGCGATCTGCTGCTCGCGCGTGGCCTGGTGCGGGAGCTGGGCGTAGGCGGTGCCGCCGTTCGCGGCCCACGTGCCGGCGTTGAACTGGAGGCCGCCGTAGTAGCCGTTGCCCGTGTTGATGTCCCAGCGGCCGCCTGCCTCGCAGCCGGCGAGGCGGTCCCAGACCGCGCCGTCGGGGAGGGGCTTGGTGCCCACGGTGACCTTCTTGGGCTTCGGCTCCTTGGTGACCTTGCCGCCGATCTTCTCGCGGCTGATCTCCTTGCCGTTCTTCACGGTCACGCGGTAGGTCGCGATCTGCTCGCCGGCCTCGCCCGGGTCGGTGACCTTCTGCTCGCCCGCGTTCATGTTCGGGTCGTTGGTCTTCTCGACCGGCGGGGCGACCGGCTCGTTCACGTTGATGACCGTGACGCCCGTGCGGGAGATGTAGACCTCGGCGCCGGTGGCGAGCTTGACGTCGGTGCCGGAGGCGACCGCGTCCTCGGGGCCCAGCGAGAGGTTCTCGTTCTTCAGGAGCTCGTCGACCGTGACGGCGGTGGTCTGGATCTCGCGGACCGGGTTCGCGCCGTCGAAGAGCTTGATGTTCTTGCGGGTCTTGACCTCGAGGTTCATGCCCTCGAGCGGCACGTCCTGGGTGCCGGGGGCGGAGAACCAGGCGCCCTCGACCGGCACGCCCATCTGCTTCGCGGCTTCCTCGACGGTGACCGAGCGGACCCAGTCCTCCTTGGCCTGGCCGTCGATGCTCATCTTGACCATGCGGCCGCGGTCGAGGGTGATCTTGCCGCCGTCGGAGATCGGGGCGTTCAGCGAGGGCGACAGGGCGTCGTGCTCACCGACGACGATGCCTTCCTCCGCCAGGACGTCGCCGACCGTGCCCTCGTAGGAGTGGACGGTCTGCAGCGCGCCGTCCACGTCGACCGTGAGGGACTTGTCCATCGCCATCGCGGTCACGCCGCCACCGGAGATGGAGACGAGAACCGCGGCGACCGCGCCCTTGAGGAAGCGGCGCTTCCAGCTCGTGACGGTCTGGACGAGGACCTGCGGGTCCTTCTTCTCGTCTTCCTCCGACGGGAGGACGAGGGGCGGCATGATCGTCGTCTCGGCGTTGATGAGACGGATCAGCTCGTCGACGTCGACGTTCGCCGTGGCGAGGAGCTCGTCGGCGTCCGGGCCGAGCACCTCGAGCACGTCCGCGGGCGAGATGCTCAGCGCACCGGCGGGAAAGCTCGGGTGAGGGTCCAGGACACCGACTGCGGTGTTCCCGACCGGCGTGAACCAGTCGGTGTCGTCGTTGAAGTCGTACGGAGCGGCAGTTCTGTCGCTACCAGACACAGGGTCGATACCTCCATTGCGGAAGCTTTGAGGCCACCGCACAGTTGGCGTTGACAAGATCATTCGAGGGTTGAGCTCGAAGGTTCCCGGCAACTCCTCCTACGTGGTCTCGCTTCTTCGCGCTTCTGGCTTGGGTCCCGCCCCGACTGCGGGCGTGCTCCCAACCGACTGGGTCGGTCCGGGTGGCACGGTCACGGGACAGTAACGGGGTCGCGGACGTTGCGCAAACACCCCCGCCAATGTTGTGACCTCAGTCACCCCATGGGGGTAGGAACCCTTTGCTCCGTTCGTCTTACATCGCATCTGAGTGACCAAGTCCGAACACTCGTTGAGCAGTACGGGTGACGGCGGAGCAGAGTTCAGAAAGATCTTCGCCACGGAGAGTGGCCAAATCCCGAATTGTGTAATTCACACAATAGGGTTCGTTTGGACGTCCGCGGAACGGATGAGGCGTCAGGAACGGTGCGTCCGTCTCGACCAGAAGCTGATCTTGCGGCACCAGAGCGGCCGCCTCACGCAGCGCGCGGGCGTTCTTGAACGTCACCGGGCCCGCGAACGACAGCACGTACCCCGCGTCGACGCACCGCCGGGCGAAGTCCGCGTCGCCCGAGAAGCAGTGGAAGACCACAGTGGACGGTGCGCCCTCGGACTCCAACACCTTCAGGATGTCCTCGTGCGCGTCCCTGTCGTGGATCATCAACGGCTTCCCGACGCGCTTGGAAAGGTCGATGTGCCAACGGAAAGCCTCGTGCTGGGCGGCCGGTGGCGAGTAGTCCCAGTAGTAGTCCAGACCGGTCTCGCCGATCGCCACCACCCGCGGCAGAACAGCGAGCCGCTCCAGTTCCGACTTCTCGGCATCACCGAAAGAAGAGGTGCGCGTCGGGTGCACGGCCACCGCCGCGTAGACGCGCGGGTCCCATGTGGACGCCTCGGCGGCCCACTGCGCGGCAGCCAGATCGTCCGCCACGGTGATCACGTGCGAGACCCCGGCGGCCTCCGCACGGTCCAGCAACAGAGCCACATCAGCGGCATCGACAGCTCCGCACGCGTCCAGGTGCGTGTGAGCGTCGATCACCGGTGCCGGAAGAGCTTCCGGCACCGGCGGTCGTTCACGCTTCTCACTCACTTGACGATCGGAGCCCACTCAGGACCGACGTCGCCCAGCTCCGCGTCGAGCTTCGCGAAGAGCGGCGACGGCTTGGCCAGCGGCCGGCCGACCTCGAGTGGCGTCGACTCCCAGCGGGCCTGCTCACCGGCGTAGTCACCGGTCAGCACCGGGTACGAGCGGTCAGGCACGTCGAGGTCGTCGACCTCGGTCAGCGAAGGCTGCGCGGCCCACACGCCCGTGCCGCCCAGCGCCTCGTGCACCTTCTGCGCCGAGTGCGGCAGGAACGGCGTCATCAACGTGTTCGCGTCCTGCACGACCTGAAGAGCCGTGTGCAGCACCGAGTCGCGGCGGTCCGGGTCGTCCTTGAGCTTCCACGGCTCCTGGTCCGACAGGTACTTGTTCGCCGCCGAGATGACCCGCATGGCCTCGCCGGACGCCTGCTTGAACCGCGACCGGCGCAGGTGCGCGCCGACCGTGTCGAACGCCGCCTTCGACTGCGCCAGCAGCTCGTGGTCGGCCGGAGTCAGCGACACGGCCTTCGGGATCGCGCCGACGTTCTTGTGCGCCATCGAGATCGAGCGGTTGACCAGGTTGCCCCACTCGTTCGCCAGCTCGAAGTTCGTCCGCCGGACGAACTCCTCCCAGGTGAAGTCGGTGTCCTGGTTCTCGGGGCCCGCGACGGAGATGAAGTACCGCAGCGCGTCCGGCCCGAACTCCTTCAGGAAGTCGCCGACGTAGATCACGGTGCCGCGCGACGTCGAGAACTTCGAGCCGCTCATCGTCAGGTACTCGGACGACACGACCTCGGTCGGCAGGTTCAGCGTGCCGAACCGGCCGGGCTCGCCGCCCTTGTCGCCCGCGCCGTTCTGCCCGAGCAGCAGCGAAGGCCAGATGAGCGAGTGGAAGACGATGTTGTCCTTGCCCATGAAGTAGTAGCTCTGGGCCTCGGGGTC
>JAVXWK010000868.1:0-19898 GCA_032230575.1 Pseudonocardiales bacterium
CTCGTCGAGCTCGAGGTCCGCGAGCTGCTCTCCGAGTACGAGTTCCCGGGCGACGACCTGCCGGTCGTGCGCGTTTCGGCGCTGAAGGCGCTGGAGGGCGACGAGACCTGGGGCAAGTCCGTTCTCGAGCTCATGGCCGCCGTTGACTCGGCGATCCCGGAGCCGGAGCGCGACACCGAGAAGCCGTTCCTCATGCCCGTCGAGGACGTCTTCACGATCACCGGCCGCGGCACCGTGGTGACCGGTCGTATCGAGCGCGGCATCATCAACGTGAACTCCGAGATCGAGATCGTCGGAATCAAGGAGACGTCGAAGAAGACGACGGTCACCTCGATCGAGATGTTCAAGAAGTTCCTCGACGAGGGTCGCGCCGGTGACAACGCCGCTCTGCTGCTCCGCGGCATCAAGCGCGAGGAGGTGGAGCGCGGCATGGTCATCGTGAAGCCGGGCACCACGACCCCGCACACCGAGTTCGAGGCTCAGGTCTACATCCTGTCGAAGGACGAGGGTGGCCGCCACACGCCGTTCTTCAACAACTACCGTCCGCAGTTCTACTTCCGCACGACGGACGTGACCGGCGTTGTGACGCTGCCCGAGGGCACCGAGATGGTCATGCCCGGTGACACCACCGGCATGACGGTCAAGCTGATCCAGCCGATCGCCATGGACGAGGGCCTCCGCTTCGCGATCCGCGAGGGTGGCCGTACCGTCGGTGCCGGCTCGGTCACCAAGATCCTCAAGTGACCCAGCTGTAGCCAGTAGTACGTCGTGAGGCCGGGCCAACGAGTCTGTTGGCCCGGCCTCCGTCGTTGCAGGACCAGATGTGTGCGACAGCTCACGTCGAACCGCGCAGGGTGAACGCGAGCAGATCCGTCGCCTGGATTCCGTTGCCGGACAAAGGAACCATCGCGGCCGTCGCTCCACACGCGACGGACAGGGCGGTTCACCGGCCAAGATCCGGACGTGATCTGGCTCCAACTCACCCACCCCGATTTGGATCGCCTCACACCCGTGTGGCATTCTTTACGGGTTGCTCGACGAAGGCCGGGTCGCATCCGTGCGTGCCCGATCTCTTCGCCCGAGCGTCCGCGCCCTGTTAGTGAACGCCTCCTTGCGGAGATGGGCATCAGGGTGCATGGGCTGTGGTAGGCCCAATCCCACCGGGGAGACCTTGAGTGGGACCGGTATGCGTACCGGGCGCGACACGCCCGACCGCGTGGACCGGGCACCATGACACTTCAACAGGGGCGGAGCGCGCCAAGAGGCTGTAACAGGCCTCATCCGAGGCACCGCCCGCAGCGGTACGAGAAGCAGAGGAACGGCAAGCCATCATGGCGGGACAAAAGATCCGCATCCGGCTCAAGGCCTACGACCACGAAGCGATCGACGCGTCAGCGCGCAAGATCGTGGAAACCGTGACGCGCACCGGCGCTCGGGTCGTCGGGCCGGTGCCGCTGCCCACTGAGAAGAACGTGTACTGCGTCATCCGCTCGCCGCACAAGTACAAGGACTCGCGCGAGCACTTCGAGATGCGCACGCACAAGCGACTCATCGACATCCTCGACCCGACGCCGAAGACGGTTGACGCGCTCATGCGCATCGACCTGCCGGCCAGCGTCGACGTCAACATCCAGTAAGCGTTGGGCGCGGAGAGTAACGGACCAATGTCTGACAGGCAGATGAAGGGCATCCTGGGCACCAAGCTCGGCATGACTCAGGTCTTCGACGAGAACAACCGGGTTGTCCCGGTGACGGTCGTCAAGGCTGAGCCCAATGTCGTGACCCAGGTTCGCACCCAGGAGAAGGACGGCTACACCGCCGTCCAGCTGGCGGCCGGCGCGATTGACCCGCGCAAGGTCAACAAGCCCGTCGCGGGCCACTTCGCCAAGGCCGGGGTCACGCCCCGTCGCCACCTGGTGGAGCTGCGCACGACGGACGCCAGCGAGTACACGGTCGGCCAGGAGATCACCGCTGAGGTGTTCGAGGCCGGCGCTGTTGTCGACATCACCGGCACCAGCAAGGGCAAGGGCACCGCGGGTGTCATGAAGCGCCACAACTTCCGGGGCCTCGGCTCCAGCCACGGCACCCAGCGCAAGCACCGCTCGCCGGGTTCCATCGGTGGCTGCGCCACCCCGGGTCGCGTCTTCAAGGGTCTGCGCATGGCCGGCCGTATGGGCCACGAGCGCGTCACGACCCAGAACCTGAAGGTGCACAAGATCGACGCCGAGAACGGCCTGCTGCTCATCAAGGGCGCTGTTCCCGGCCCCAAGGGTGGTCTGGTGTTCGTCCGGACTGCCGCGAAGGGTGGTGCCTGATGTCGACGGTTGAGATCCGCACCCCGGACGGCAAGTCCGCCGGCACGGTCGAGCTCCCCCCGGCTGTCTTCGACGCGCAGGCGAACGTCGCGCTGCTGCACCAGGTTGTCGTCGGCCAGCAGGCCGCCGCTCGCCAGGGCACGCACTCGACGAAGACCCGCGGCGAGGTGTCCGGTGGTGGCAAGAAGCCGTACCGCCAGAAGGGCACCGGTCGCGCCCGCCAGGGTTCGACGCGTGCGCCGCAGTTCGCCGGCGGTGGCGTCGTCCACGGCCCGCAGCCGCGTGACTACACCCAGCGGACCCCCAAGAAGATGAAGGCCGCCGCTCTGCGTGGCGCCCTCTCCGACCGGGCCCGCGCCAACCAGGTGCACGTCGTGTCCGGCCTGGTGGACGGGGACACCCCGTCGACCAAGACCGCGCGCAAGGTCCTGGAGTCGGTCACCGAGGCTCGTCGCGTTCTCGTGGTGCTCAACCGCACCGACGAGGTCGCGTGGGTCAGCGTGCGGAACCTTCCGCACGTGCACGTGATCGCGCCCGACCAGCTCAACACCTACGACGTGCTCGTCAACGACGACGTGGTGTTCACCAAGGACTCGCTCGACGTGTTCCTCGCCAGCAAGGCCCAGCAGGGTCGCGGCTCGGCTGAGGCCACGGCGGTCGCGGTGGACGAGGAGGCTTCCAAGTGATCCCCGACCACAGGGACATCTTGCTCGCGCCGGTGATCTCCGAGAAGTCCTACGGGCTTCTCGAGGAGAACAAGTACACCTTCTTGGTGGCGCCGGGTTCGAACAAGACCCAGATCAAGATTGCCGTGGAGAAGGTCTTCGGCGTCAAGGTCGTCAGCGTCAACACCATCAACCGCCAGGGCAAGCGCAAGCGGACCAAGAGCGGTTTCGGCAAGCGCAAGGACACGAAGCGCGCGATCGTCACGTTGTCGGCTGACAGCAAGGCGATCGAGATCTTCGGCGGCCCTGCCGCCTGATGACGAGGACTGCGTAGAGATGGGCATTCGCAAGTACAAGCCGACGACTCCCGGTCGTCGCGGTGCGAGCGTCTCCGACTTCGCCGAGATCACTCGGTCGACTCCGGAGAAGTCGCTGATCCGCCCGCTGCACAAGCTGGGTGGCCGCAACGCGTCGGGCAAGATCACCACGCGGCACAAGGGTGGCGGTCACAAGCGGGCTTACCGCTTGATCGACTTCCGTCGCCACGACAAGGACGGCGTGCCGGCCAAGGTCGCTCACATCGAGTACGACCCGAACCGCACCGCGCGCATCGCGCTGCTGCACTACGCGGACGGCGAGAAGCGCTACATCATCGCCCCGGAGAAGCTCAAGCAGGGTGACACGGTTGAGAACGGCCCCAAGGCCGACATCAAGCCGGGTAACAACCTGCCGCTGCGCAACATCCCGGTCGGTTCCGTGATCCACGCGATCGAGCTCCGTCCCGGTGGCGGCGCGAAGATCGCTCGCTCCGCCGGTGCCTCGGTGCAGCTCGTGGCGAAGGACGGCCCGTACGCCCAGCTGCGGATGCCTTCGGGCGAGATCCGCAACGTGGACGTGCGCTGCCGCGCCACGCTCGGCGAGGTCGGCAACAAGGAGCACCAGAACATCAACTGGGGCAAGGCAGGCCGCATGCGGTGGAAGGGCAAGAAGCCCACCGTCCGTGGTGTCGCCATGAACCCCGTTGACCACCCGCACGGTGGTGGTGAGGGCAAGACCTCCGGTGGTCGCCACCCGGTCAACCCGGCTGGTAAGCCCGAGGGTCGTACTCGCCGCCGCAAGCCAAGCGACAAGCTCATCGTCCGGCGTCGTCGCACCGGTAAGAAGCGCTGAGCAGGGAGGGAGTGAAGGATGCCTCGCAGCCTTAAGAAAGGCCCCTTCGTGGACGACCACCTGCTCAAGAAGGTGGACGTTCTCAACGAGTCGGGCAAGAAGACCGTCATCAAGACGTGGTCCCGCCGGTCCACGATCATCCCGGACATGCTGGGTCACACCATCGCGGTGCACGACGGCCGTAAGCATGTCCCGGTGTTCGTGACCGAGGCCATGGTCGGGCACAAGTTGGGCGAATTCGCCCCGACCCGCACCTTCAAGGGCCACATCAAGGACGACCGGAAGTCTCGTCGCCGCTAGGCGCCGAACTGAGAAGAGCAAGGGAAAAGCAGCGATGAACGCCCGTAAGGACGCTGAGGCGCCGGAGTTTCCGCGCGCCGTGGCTCGGGCTCGTTACGTTCGCGACACCCCCATGAAGGTGCGTCGCGTCATCGAGCTCATCAAGGGTCGTAACGCCAGCGAGGCCCTGGCCGTGCTCCAGTTCGCGCCCCAGGCCGCCTCTGAGCCGGTCGCGAAGGTGCTCGCCAGCGCCATGGCCAACGCCGAGAACAACATGTCCCTTGACCCCGACACCCTCTGGGTTGCCGTGGCCTACGTGGACGAGGGTCCGACCCTCAAGCGCTTCCGCCCGCGTGCCCAGGGCCGCGCGTACCGGATCCGCAAGCGGACGAGCCACATCACCATCGAGGTGGAGTCTCGTCCGAAGAAGACCAGCGCGAAGGGAACCCGGTAGTGGGCCAGAAGATCAACCCGCACGGCTTCCGGCTGGGGATCACCACCGACTGGAAGTCCCGCTGGTACGCAGACAAGCAGTACGCCGAGTACGTCGCGGAGGATGTCAAGATCCGCAGGCTGCTCAGCAAGGGCATGGAGCGTGCCGGCATCTCCAAGGTGGAGATCGAGCGGACCCGTGACCGGGTGCGCGTCGACATCCACACCGCCCGGCCGGGCATCGTCATCGGCCGTCGTGGTGCCGAGGCGGACCGCATCCGCGGTGAGCTGGAGAAGCTCACCAAGAAGCAGGTCCAGCTGAACATCCTCGAGGTCAAGAGCCCCGAGTCGGACGCGCAGCTCGTGGCACAGGGTGTCGCCGAGCAGCTGTCCAACCGCGTCGCCTTCCGGCGCGCGATGCGCAAGGCCATTCAGTCGGCCATGCGTTCGCCGCAGGTCAAGGGCATCCGCGTGCAGTGCGGCGGTCGCCTCGGCGGCGCCGAGATGTCCCGCTCGGAGCACTACCGCGACGGCCGCGTGCCGCTGCACACGCTCCGCGCCAACATCGACTACGGCTTCTTCGAGGCCCGCACCACGTTCGGCCGTATCGGCGTGAAGGTGTGGATCTACAAGGGCGACATCGTCGGTGGCATCTCCGCCAAGCGCGCGCTCGACGCGGCTGCGCCTTCACAGGCCGACCGCGCTCCGCGCCGCGACCGTGGCGAGCGTCCGAACCGGGCCCGTCGTTCCGGTGCCAGCGGCACCACCGCGACGAGCACCGAGGCCGGTCGTGCCGCAGCTGACGCCAACGCTGCGTCTGCTGAGGCTCCGGCTGCAGCAGAGAAGACGGAGAGCTGAGCCATGCTCATCCCCCGCAGGGTCAAGCACCGCAAGCAGCACCACCCCAAGCGGTCGGGTGCTGCCAAGGGCGGCACGAAGGTCACCTTCGGTGAGTACGGCATCCAGGCTCTCGAGCCCGCCTACGTCACCAACAGGCAGATCGAGTCCGCTCGTATCGCCATCACGCGCCACATCCGCCGTGGCGGCAAGGTCTGGATCAACATCTTCCCGGACCGTCCGCTCACGAAGAAGCCGGCCGAGACCCGCATGGGTTCCGGTAAGGGTTCGCCGGAGTGGTGGGTGGCCAACGTCAAGCCGGGTCGCGTCCTCTTCGAGATGGCCTTCCCGAACGAGCAGGTTGCTCGCGAGGCTCTTCGCCGCGCGATCCACAAGCTCCCGATGAAGTGCCGCATCGTTACGCGTGAGGGTGGTGAGTTCTGATGGCAGCGGGTACTACCGCTTCCGAGCTGCGTGAGCTCACCGAGGAAGAGCTCGTGCTGCGTCTGAAGGAATCGAAGGAAGAGCTCTTCAACCTTCGCTTCCAGATGGCCACGGGCCAGCTCGACAACAACCGGCGGCTGCGCACGGTCCGGCATGAGATCGCCCGGATCTACACCGTGATGCGGGAGCGGGAGCTCGGGCTCTCCGTTTCGCCGGAATCCACTGGTGAGGGTGCGGCATGACCGAAAGCAACGAAGTCCAGACCGAGAAGCGCAACGACCGCAAGGTCCGCGAGGGCCTCGTCGTGTCCGACAAGATGGACAAGACGATCGTGGTTGCGCTGGAAGACCGCAAGAAGCACCCGCGTTACTCCAAGGTCATGCGCTCCACCACCAAGGTGAAGGCGCACGACGAGGAGAACACGGCGGGCGTGGGCGACCGCGTCCTGCTGATGGAGACGCGACCGCTGTCGGCCACCAAGCGCTGGCGGCTCGTCGAGGTCCTCGAGAAGGCCAAGTAAGCCCTTTCTAGACAGACCGAGCCCGTCGGGTCGGAAATCCGGCGGGCCAGGAATGGTCAAGGAGCAAGTAAGTGATTCAGCAGGAGTCGCGGCTTCGTGTCGCCGACAACACCGGTGCGAAGGAAATCCTTTGCATCCGTGTTCTCGGTGGATCCGGCCGCCGCTACGCGGGCATCGGCGACATCATCGTCGCGACCGTCAAGGACGCGATCCCCGGTGCCGGCGTGAAGAAGGGTGACGTCGTCAAGGCCGTCATCGTCCGCACCGTCAAGGAGCGCCGTCGTCCGGATGGCTCGTACATCCGCTTCGACGAGAACGCCGCTGTGCTCATCAAGAACGACAACGAGCCCCGCGGTACCCGCATCTTCGGCCCGGTCGGGCGCGAGCTGCGCGACAAGAAGTTCATGAAGATCATCTCGCTGGCACCGGAGGTGCTCTGACCATGAAGGTGAAGAAGGGCGACACTGTCGTCGTTATCGCCGGCAAGGACAAGGGCGCCAAGGGCAAGGTCATCATGGCCTACCCCGAGGTCGGCAAGGTCCTGGTCGAGGGCGTCAACCGGATCAAGAAGCACACCAAGATCACGCAGACCCAGCGGGGCGCGCAGTCTGGTGGCATCGTGACCCAGGAAGCCCCGATCAACGTCTCCAACGTGATGGTGGTCGACTCGGACGGCAAGCCGACCCGTGTTGGTTACCGGACGAACGACGAGGGCAAGCGGGTCCGCATTTCCCGTCGTAACGGGAAGGACATCTGATCATGACTACCGCAGAGAAGATCATCCCGCGGCTCAAGACGCGCTACCGCGACGAGGTGAAGGCCGAACTGCAGAAGCAGTTCGACTTCTCCAACGTGATGCAGATCCCGGGCGTCGTGAAGGTCGTCGTCAACATGGGTGTCGGCGACGCCGCCCGTGACGGCAAGCTGATCGAGGGTGCCGTCAGGGACCTGTCGATCATCACCGGCCAGCGTCCCGAGGTTCGTCGGGCCCGCAAGTCCATCGCGCAGTTCAAGCTGCGTGAAGGCATGCCGATCGGCGCGCGCGTCACGCTGCGCGGCGACCGCATGTGGGAGTTCCTCGACCGTCTGCTGACGATCGCGCTGCCCCGAATCCGCGACTTCCGCGGCCTCTCGGGCAAGCAGTTCGACGGCAACGGCAACTACACGTTCGGTCTGAACGAGCAGTCGATGTTCCACGAGATCGACCCGGACGCTATCGACCGGCCTCGCGGCATGGACATCACCGTCGTCACCACCGCCACGAACGACGAGGAGGGTCGGGCGCTGCTGAAGCACCTGGGCTTCCCGTTCAAGGAGAACTGACTCGATGGCCAAGAAGGCGTTGATCAACAAGGCCGCGAAGAAGCCGAAGTTCAAGGTCCGGGGTTACACCCGGTGCCAGCGTTGCGGCCGCCCTCACGCGGTGTTCCGCAAGTTCGGCCTTTGCCGGATCTGCCTGCGCGAGATGGCTCACCGCGGTGAGCTGCCTGGCGTGAGCAAGTCCAGCTGGTAATTCAAAGCTCTATTACTTCGCTGTAGGCCCGCACACGACCGTCCAGTCCCTCTCCTTTCGGGGGAGGGCTGGTCTGGACCCTGAGCGGCGAACCGCAGCGAGAAAGGTTGACCAGGTCACCATGACGATGACCGACCCGATCGCAGACATGCTCACTCGTCTGCGCAACGCGAACTCGGCTTACCACGACAAGGTCGTGATGCCGCACTCGAAGCTGAAGGCCAACATCGCCGAGATCCTCAAGCGCGAGGGCTACATCGCCTCGTACCGCGACGAGGAGGGCGAGGTCGCGAAGAACCTCGTCGTCGAGCTGAAGTACGGCCCGAACCGGGAGCGCAGCATCGCCGGCCTCCGCCGCGTGTCGAAGCCCGGTCTGCGCGTGTACGCGAAGTCCACCGGCCTGCCCCGAGTTCTCGGTGGCCTCGGCGTGGCGATCATTTCGACCTCTGGCGGTCTCATGACCGACCGTCAGGCCAACAAGGCAGGCGTGGGCGGAGAAGTCCTCGCCTACGTTTGGTAAGGGGGAGTAGACATGTCGCGCATCGGAAAGCAGCCGATCATTGTCCCCTCCGGGGTCGACGTGAACATCGCCGGCCAGGACGTGAGCATCAAGGGCCCCAAGGGCCTGCTGACGCTCACGCTCGCTGAGCCGATCATCGTCGAGAAGGCCGAAGACGGCACTCTCGAGGTCAAGCGCCCGAACGACGAGCGCCGCAACCGCGCGCTCCACGGCCTGTCGCGCACGCTCGTGCACAACATGGTCGTCGGGGTGACCCAGGGTTACGAAAAGAAGATGGAAATCCACGGCGTCGGTTACCGCGTCGCGCTCAAGGGCTCTGAGCTCGAGTTCGCGCTCGGTTACTCGCACCCGGTCAAGGTGGAGGCCCCCGCGGGCATCACCTTCGCGGTCGAGACCCCGACCCGTTTCTCCGTCTCGGGTATCGACAAGCAGCTGGTCGGTGAGGTTGCCGCCAACATCCGCAAGCTGCGCAAGCCCGACCCGTACAAGGGTAAGGGCGTCCGGTACTCGGGCGAGAAGATCCGTCGCAAGGTCGGAAAGACGGGTAAGTGACATGAGCGAGTCGACTGTTACGAAGCGCAAGCCGGTGGGCAAGGACATCTCCACCAGGCGTCGTGTTGCCAAGGCCCGTCGCCACTTCCGCCTTCGCAAGAAGGTCAGCGGCACCGCCGAGCGCCCGCGCCTGGTCGTGCACCGGTCGTCGAAGCACATCACCGTTCAGGTGATCGACGACCTGAAGGGCCACACGGTCGCGTCCGCGTCCTCCATGGAGGCCGACGTCCGCACCATGGACGGCGACAAGAAGGCCCGTGCGGCCAAGGTCGGCCAGCTGGCCGCGGCCCGCGCCAAGGACGCCGGCGTCACGGCGGTCGTGTTCGACCGTGGCGGCAACGCGTACCACGGCCGGATCGCTGCTCTGGCGGATGCCGCTCGCGAGGCGGGGCTGGAGTTCTGACAATGATCATCACTGGAATTGAGAGGGACGCCTGATGCCAGGACGTACGCGTCGCGAAGGCGGCGGGGGCGAGCGCGGAGAGCGCCGCGACCGTCGTGACGGCGGCCGCGGCGGCGCGGCCCAGGAGAAGACCCCCCACCTCGAGCGCGTGGTTGCGATCAACCGCGTCTCCAAGGTGGTCAAGGGTGGTCGTCGGTTCAGCTTCACCGCGCTCGTCGTGGTGGGTGACGGCGACGGCATGGTCGGCGTCGGTTACGGCAAGGCCAAGGAAGTTCCCGCGGCCATCGCCAAGGGTGTCGAGGAAGCGAAGAAGAACTTCTTCCGCGTGCCTCGCATCGCCGGCACCATCCCCCACCCGATCCAGGGTGAGAAGGCCGCTGGTGTGGTCCTGCTGCGTCCGGCCTCGGCCGGTACCGGTGTCATCGCGGGTGGCGCTGTCCGCGCCGTCCTCGAGTGCGCCGGCGTGCACGACGTGCTGTCGAAGTCTCTCGGCTCCGACAACGCGATCAACATCGTGCACGCGACCGTGGCGGCTCTCAAGGGCCTGCAGCGTCCGGAAGAGGTCGCGGCCCGTCGTGGCCTGCCCCTCGAGGACGTGGCTCCCGCCGGCATGATCCGCGCTCGCGCGGGCCAGGGGGTGTGATCATGGCTCAGCTCAAGATCACCCAGGTCCGCAGCACCATCGGTACCAAGCACAACCACCGCGAGTCGATGCGCACCCTCGGGCTGCGCAAGATCCGTCAGTCGGTCGTGCGTGAGGACACCCCTCAGGTGCTCGGCCTGATCCACGCCGTGCGTCACCTGGTGAGTGTTGAGGAGGTCCAGTCGTGACCATCAAGATTCACGACCTGCGTCCCGCCCCCGGAGCCAAGACCGCCAAGACCCGCGTCGGTCGTGGTGAGGGCTCCAAGGGCAAGACCGCCGGCCGCGGTACGAAGGGCACGGGCGCTCGCAAGAACGTCTCGCCGCGCTTCGAAGGTGGCCAGATGCCGCTGCACATGCGGCTGCCGAAGCTCAAGGGCTTCAAGAACCCGTTCCGCACCGAGTACCAGGTCGTGAACGTCTCCTCGATCGCTGCCTCCTTCCCGGAGGGCGGCTCGGTGGACGTTCCCGCACTGGTTCTGGCCGGGCTGGTCCGCAAGGGCTCGCTCGTCAAGGTGCTGGGTGACGGGGATGTCTCCGTCAAGCTGGACGTCACGGCTGACAAGTTCTCCAAGACCGCTGTGGAGAAGTTGGCTGCTGCTGGTGGGTCTTCCACTGTGGCGGGTAGCTGACGCTGTATTGTGTCTGAAGGGCCCTGAGGCGTTGCCTCGGGGCCCTTTGGCGTTTGTAGGGCGGGTTAGGGCGCGGCCTCGTGGGTGGTCGCCTTGCGTTGAGCGTGTCCCGTTCCTTGCCGGTGGTCACCTTGCGAGACGCGCCTTGCGCACGAGGCGTCGGGGGATCTGGCGTCTGCGAGTGCCGCCAACTCATGATCGAACCGCCTGTGACTACCACCAACTCGGGTGACTTGGCGTGTTCAGCGGGTAGCAGAACTTTCGTGGCTGGTGCTGGGAACACCTGGGTGGCGGCAAACGTTCGCCGGCGGCGGAATTGGCGGTCGTAGCACGAATTCGCCGCGTCGAGTAACCCGGATGGCCTAGTGGGGCGGGCAGTGATCAACCGGTTTGAACCTGTGATTGACCACTGGGTACGGGGTGGCGGTGGAGGGCTGTTAGTGTTGCGGGCTGAACCCGGATGTCCTCCGGGTCGCTTGGTCGTGGCTGCCTGCTGCGGCCTGCCAACTACCGCATGTGCCGGTCCCTGGGGGTCGGCAACGCTCAGGAGGTTCGCGTGCTCGGCGCATTCCGCTCGGCTCTCGCGACGCCGGATCTACGCAAGAAGATCCTGTTCACTCTCGGGATCATCATTGTGTACCGGCTTGGTGCGACCATGCCCGCGCCGGGCGTGTCCTTCAAGAACGTGCGCGCGTGTGCTGAACAACTTGAGGGTCAGAACATCTACTCGCTGATCAACCTGTTCAGCGGCGGGGCGTTGCTCAACCTCTCGATCTTCGCGCTGGGCATCATGCCCTACATCACCGCGAGCATCATCATTCAGCTGCTCACCGTGGTCATCCCGCGGTTCGAGCAGTTGAAGAAGGAAGGACAGGCTGGTCAGGGCAAGCTGACGCAGTACACGCGTTACCTGACCATCGGCCTGGCGATCCTGCAGTCGACCGGACTTGTGGCCCTCGCGGTGCGCGGGCAGCTGTTCGGTGAGTGCGACCAGGACGTCATTCCGGCCAAGGACAGCATCTTCACCCTCATCGTGCTGGTCGTGACGATGACGGCTGGTACCTCGGTCATCATGTGGCTGGGTGAGCTGATCACCGAGAAGGGCATCGGCAACGGCATGTCGCTGCTGATCTTCACCGGTATCGCCGCCCGCATTCCGGCCGAGGGCAAGAACATCCTCGACAAGAGCGGCGTCACCTTCGTCCTGGTGATCGTGGCCGCTCTCGTCATCAACTCGAGCGTCATCTACGTCGAGCAGGCCCAGCGTCGCATCCCGGTGCAGTACGCCAAGCGCATGATCGGCCGCCGCATGTACGGCGGTACGTCGACGTACCTTCCTCTCAAGGTGAACCAGGCCGGCGTCATCCCGGTCATCTTCGCCTCGTCGCTGCTCTACCTGCCGGACCTGGTCGTCCGTCTCACCCAGGGGACGGGGTCCGAGCCGAACTGGTTCGCGACGTTCGTCCAGACCTACCTCACCAAGCAGTCGAGCTGGGTGCACATCGCGGCCTACTTCTTGCTGATCGTCTTCTTCACGTACTTCTACGTCGGCATCACGTTCAACCCGGACGAGCGTGCTGACGAGATGAAGAAGTTCGGTGGCTTCATCCCCGGCATCCGTCCTGGACGCCCGACCGCCGAGTACCTCAAGTTCGTGCTGGGTCGCATCACGCTCCCCGGTTCGCTCTACCTCGGCATCGTGGCGATCCTGCCGAACCTGTTCCTGGACCTCACTGGTGACAACCAGAACCAGAACTTCCCGTTCGGCGGCACCGCGGTTCTGATCATGGTCGGTGTCGGTCTCGACACCGTGAAGCAGATCGAGAGCCAGCTCATGCAGCGCAATTACGAAGGGTTCCTCCGCTAGATGCGACTCGTTCTCGTTGGCCCGCCCGGTGCGGGCAAGGGCACCCAGGCTGAGGTTCTGAGCCGCAAGCTCGGCGTGCCGCACATCTCGACGGGCGACCTCTTCCGGTCACACATCAGCAACCAGACCGAGCTCGGGCTCGAGGTGCAGAGCATTCTCGACGAGGGCGCGCTGGTGCCGGACTCCATCACGAACGAGATGGTGCGCAAGCGCCTCGCCGAGTCGGATGCGACCGACGGGTTCCTGCTCGACGGGTTCCCGCGCAACGTGGCGCAGGCGGACAAGCTGGGCGAGTTCCTGGCTGTCGACGAGCACGAGCTCGACGCGGTGCTGGAGTTCAGGGTCGACGAGGACGTCGTGGTCGAGCGGCTGCTCGCGCGCGGGCGCACGGATGACAAGGAAGAGGTCATCCGGCACCGGCAGCAGGTGTACCGCAACGAGACCGCGCCGCTGCTGAGCTACTACGCGGAGAAGGTCATCTCCATCGACGCCGTCGGTGAGATCGACGAGATCAGCGAGCGGGCTCTCGCGGCGCTGACCTCGCTGCGCGACGTGAAGTGAGTGGTGGACTGCTTGACAGCCTCCGCTCCGTCATCGCAGGCGCAACAGGTAGTGAAGGCATGAGCAAGATCGAGATCAAGACGCCCGGCCAGCTGGAGGCCATGCGCGCCTCCGGCTTGGTCGTGGCGAGGGCGTTGCGCAACGTCGTCGACGCGGTCAAGCCCGGCGTGTCCACTTGGGAGCTCGACGAGATCGCCGAGCAGACCATTCGCGACGCCGGCGCCATCCCGTCGTTCAAGGGCTACCACGGGTTCCCGGCGAGCATCTGCGCGTCGGTGAACGAGCAGATCGTCCACGGCATCCCGAACAAGAAGCAGGTGCTCGCAGAGGGCGACCTGATCTCGATCGACTGCGGTGCGATCCTCGACGGCTGGCACGGCGACTCGGCCGTGACCGTCGGCTGCGGTGAGCTCTCGCCCGCCGACCACAAGCTGTCCGAGGCCACCAGGCTGTCGATGCTCGCGGGCATCGAGGCTGCGGTGCCGGGTGGGCGGCTCACGGACATCTCGTTCGCCATCGAGTCCTCGGCGATCGAGTCGGGCGAGGCCGACGGCATCGAGTACGGCATCGTCGCGGACTACGGCGGCCACGGCATCGGCACCAAGATGCACATGGACCCGTTCCTGCCGAACTACGGCAAGCCCGGCAAGGGGCCGAAGCTCAAGGTCGGCATGGCCATCGCGATCGAGCCGATGCTGACCCTGGGCACGGACGACTCCCAGGAGCTCGAGGACGGCTGGACCGTCATCACGCTCGACGGGACGCGCGCCGCGCACTGGGAGCACAGCGTCGCGATCACCGAGGACGGTCCCTGGGTGCTCACCGCACCCGAGGAGGGCTAGACCCAGCTTGTGACGTAACCCCGTTCGCCGTGAGGTGAGCGGGGTTATTTCGTTTGTCAACGCGGATATGGTCGTGGTGACGAGCGATTCCAATGTCTGGGGGCATTGTGCGGGTCATCCGCTTCGTCCTGTCCGCCCTTCTGATCTCTGTTACGGGCTGTGCTGCTTCCAAGCCGGCCACCGACCTCACCTACCAGGACGTTCCGGCCGAGCAGATCGCCAACCGGATCTTCCTGGCCGACTCCATCGCCGACGTCGAGAACTGCGAGCCGCCGTTCGCCGACGTGCGGATCGTGCGGCCGAACTTCATCAGCCCGCGGCGGCCGGTCGACGGCGGCTGCGGGGGTCAGGCGCGGATCGCAGCCGGGCAGGAGTACGTCGATGCGGTGAGTCGCATCACGGCGCTGCACGACACCGTGGTCCACGAGTGGGACGTGCTGCTGAAGTCCGGGCCCGAGGCCGCAGAGACGAGGGCTCTCGCCGCCACGTTGCTGCACTGCCTCGACCGGGCAGGGTTCATCCAGCGCGGGCCCGGCGACCCGAGTCTCGAGAGCTACGGCGTCGGAACTGGGGACATCGCGCTCGACAACGCAGCTCAGCGGTGTTCTGACGACACCGGCTACGGCAGCGGAGTCGCAGCTCAGCGGGTGCGCACGCTCAAGTCCGTGCTCGGGCTGCACGAGTCGCAGATCAACGAGATCACCAGGCTCCGCGCCCTGCTGGTGAGCTGTGCACGGCCGGGCGACGGCCTTGAACGGGGCCGATTTGGGTTGCCGGAGTGAACTGCGTACACTTGTCAGGTGGCGCATCCGTCGCGCCGGTTCAGTCATGCCCTTGCAGGTGAGATCGAACCGGGTAGGCGCGCGTCCAAAGGTTATTATCACCGTCACGAAACGCGGAGGACATGGGCAAGAAGGACGGGGCCATTGAGGTCGAGGGCCGCGTAGTCGAGCCGCTCCCCAACGCGATGTTCAGGGTCGAGTTGGAGAACGGTCACAAGGTACTCGCGCACATCAGCGGCAAGATGCGACAGCACTACATCCGCATCCTCCCTGAGGACCGGGTTGTCGTGGAGCTCTCGCCCTACGACCTGTCCCGCGGGCGCATCGTCTACCGCTACAAGTGACCTCCAGTAGCAGGAGATCTCAGGCGTGAAGGTCCAGCCGAGCGTCAAGAAGATCTGCGACAAGTGCAAGGTGATCCGCCGTCACGGCCGGGTCATGGTGATCTGCGAGAACCTGCGCCACAAGCAGCGCCAGGGCTGAGCAGCTCCACCGCGCGCTCGTCGAGATCTTCGATGACGCAGTAACGAGACACTCCTCGCACCTACCGCACGCAGGGCTTCAAGCGTGCGGACACCCCCGGATTCCAGGCCGGGGCCGGGACACCGGCTGTGAGAGCAGCCGGAACGACATAGCGAGTCAGTCACCGGAATTGGGCGAGGAGCAGACCTGGAAGTAATCGACAGGAGTTAACCGCCACATGGCACGACTCGCTGGCGTAGACCTCCCCCGCGAAAAGCGGATGGAGATCGCGCTCACCTACATCTTCGGCATCGGTCGTACGCGCTCCAAGGAGCTGCTCACCGCCACGGAGATCTCCCCGGACCTCCGGGTGAAGGATCTGACGGACGACGACCTCGCCAAGCTGCGGGACCACATCGAGACGAACTACAAGGTCGAGGGCGACCTTCGCCGTGAGGTCGCGGCCGACATCCGTCGCAAGATGGAGATCGGCTGCTACGAGGGTCTTCGGCACCGTCGTGGCCTGCCCGTTCGCGGACAGCGCACCAAGACGAACGCCCGTACCCGCAAGGGTCCGAAGAAGACCGTGGCCGGCAAGAAGAAGGCCGGCAAGAAGTAAGACCTCGCGTCTGCTGTCCTCAACTTAGGAGTTCGTTTTGCCACCCAAGTCCCGCACGGGCGCCGGGGTCAAGAAGGTCCGGCGCAAGGAAAAGAAGAACGTCTCGCACGGCCAGGCGCACATCAAGAGCACGTTCAACAACACCATCGTGTCCATCACGGACCCGCTGGGCAACGTGATCAGCTGGGCGTCCGCAGGCCACGTGGGCTTCAAGGGCTCGCGCAAGTCGACGCCGTTCGCGGCGCAGATGGCTGCCGAGAACGCCGCCCGCAAGGCCGCCGAGCACGGCATGCGCAAGGTGGACGTGTTCGTGAAGGGTCCCGGCTCCGGCCGTGAGACCGCGATCCGTTCGCTGCAGGCCGCCGGTCTCGAGGTCGGCACCATCCAGGACGTGACCCCGCAGCCCCACAACGGCTGCCGCCCGCCCAAGCGGCGCCGGGTCTGAGGCACGGGGAGGAGTAAGAACTAATGGCTCGTTACACGGGACCTGCGACGCGTATCTCGCGCCGCCTGAAGGTCGACCTCGTTGGTGGGGACCAGGCGTTCGAGCGCCGTCCGTACCCGCCCGGCCAGCACGGCCGTGGCCGGGTCAAGGAGTCCGAGTACCTGCTGCAGCTCCAGGAGAAGCAGAAGGCTCGCTACACCTACGGCGTCCTCGAGAAGCAGTTCGTCCGCTACTACAAGGAAGCGGTTCGTCGTCCGGGCAAGACCGGTGAGAACCTGCTCCAGATCCTCGAGGCCCGCCTCGACAACGTGGTGTACCGCGCGGGCCTCGCCCGCACGCGTCGCCAGGCTCGCCAGCTGGTCAGCCACGGGCACTTTCTGGTCAACGGCCACAAGGTGAACATCCCGAGCTACCAGGTGTCGAAGTTCGACATCATCGACGTGAAGCCGAAGTCCATGCCGACGCTGCCCTTCGAGGCTGCTCGCGCGTCCTTCGGTGACCGCCCGATTCCCGCTTGGCTGCAGGTCGTCGCCTCGAACCTGCGCATCCTCGTGCACCAGCTGCCCGAGCGCGCGCAGATCGACACGCCTGTCACCGAGCAGCTCATCGTCGAGCTCTACTCGAAGTGATCCTCTCTCGGCGACTGTCCCTCGTGGACAGTCGCCGAGGTCGGGTCCCGCATCGGCGCGAAGGGTGTGCCGAGTGCGTATGCCGGTCTCCGCGACTGGCTGTTGTTGACGGCGTCAAATAGCGGGCGTCGTTGTCGAAAGGTTGAATCCAGTGCTGATTTCCCAGCGCCCCTCGCTCGCCGAGGAAGCGGTCTCCGAGACCCGTTCCCGGTTCGTCATCGAACCGCTGGAGCCGGGCTTCGGTTACACGCTCGGCAACTCGATCCGCCGCACGCTGCTCTCGTCGATCCCCGGTGCTGCTGTCACGAGCATCCGGATCGACGGCGTGCTGCACGAGTTCACCACGGTTCCCGGGGTGAAGGAGGACGTCACCGACGTCATCCTGAACCTCAAGGAGCTCGTCGTCTCGTCCGAGGAGGACGAGCCGGTGACCATGTACCTGCGCAAGCAGGGCCCCGGTGTGGTGACCGCGGGCGACATCGTGCCTCCGGCCGGTGTCACCGTGCACAACCCCGACCTGCACATCGCCACGCTGAACGGCAAGGGCAAGCTGGAGATCGAGCTCGTCGTCGAGCGCGGTCGCGGCTACGTCCCGGCTGTCCAGAACAAGCAGGCGGGTGCCGAGATCGGCCGCATCCCCGTCGACTCGATCTACTCGCCGGTTCTCAAGGTGACGTACAAGGTCGAAGCGACTCGTGTCGAGCAGCGGACGGACTTCGACAAGCTGATCCTCGACGTGGAGAGCAAGCCCTCGATCACTCCGAGGGACGCAGTTGCCTCCGCGGGCAAGACCCTGGTTGAGCTGTTCGGCCTCGCTCGCGAGCTGAACATCGACGCCGAGGGCATCGAGATCGGCCCGTCGCCGGCCGAGGCCGACACCATCGCCGCGTTCGCGATGCCTATTGAGGATCTGGACCTCACGGTCCGTTCCTACAACTGCTTGAAGCGGGAAGGCATCCACACCGTCGGCGAGCTCGTGTCGCGCAGCGAGGCGGACCTGCTGGACATCCGCAACTTCGGTGCGAAGTCGATCGACGAGGTCAAGATGAAGCTCGTCGGCCTCGGCCTCGCGCTGAAGGACTCGCCTCCTGGATTCGACCCGTCCGCGGCTGCCGCCGACTACCACGCCGGTGACACCGGCTGGGGTGCCGGCACCGGCCTGGACCCGCACGACGACGGCCAGGACTACGCGGAGACCGAGCAGCTCTGACGCTCTGATTCAGAGCTAGAGGATCTCTTTTAGTAACTACAGGAGCAAGCGATGCCCACCCCTACCAAGGGCCCCCGGCTCGGTGGGTCTCCGGCGCACGAGCGGCTGCTGCTCGCCAACCTGGCGACGGCGCTGTTCCAGCACGGCCGGATCAAGACCACTGAGGCGAAGGCGAAGCGGCTGCGTCCGTACGCCGAGAAGATCATCTCCAAGGCCAAGGCCGGCGACCTGCACAACCGTCGCGAGATCATGAAGGTGATCCGCGACAAGGACGTCGTGCACAAGCTGATCGCCGAGATCGGTCCGTTCTTCAGCGACCGTTCCGGTGGCTACACCCGCATCACCAAGACGCTGGCGCGCAAGGGCGACAACGCCCCCATGGCCATCATCGAGCTGGTGCAGCAGAAGCTCGTCTCCACCGAGGCCGAGGCTGCGCGCAAGACCAAGTTCGCCAAGGACGAGAAGCCGGCCCAGGCCGCTGTCGTCGAGGCCGACGCTGACGAGACCGTCGAAGAGGACGCCGCCGTCGAGGTTGACGGCGAGCCGACCGCTGAGGCCGTCGAGGCTGAAGAGGCCAAGGACGAGTCCGAGAAGGACAAGTCCTGAGCGGATTGAACGCCGACGAGCCCGTCGCTCCCCTTGCTGGGGGCGGCGGGCTTGTTCGTGTGCGGCTTGATCTCGGGTACGACGGGACCGACTTTTCCGGGTGGGCTCGTCAGCCTTCTCGTCGCACTGTGTGCGGGGTTCTTGAGGACACGCTGTCGATGGTGTTGCGCGAGGACGTCGTGCTGACCGTGGCCGGGCGGACCGACGCCGGGGTGCACGCCTCCGGACAGGTCGCTCACGTTGATCTTCCCGCTGACGTGGATGTCGACGGGCTGGCTCGTCGCCTGGCCCGTGCGTTGCCCACGGATGTCCGGGTGTTTTCCGCGCGTGTGGTGCCTGGAGCGTTCGACGCTCGGTTTTCCGCGCTGCGGCGGCATTACGAGTACCGGGTTTCGGATGCTGCTTTTGGCGCGCATCCGTTGCGGCGGTTGGACACTTTGGCGTGGCCGCGCCCGCTGGATGTTGAGGCCATGAACGTGGCTGCCTCGTTGTTGTTGGGGGAGCACGATTTTTGTGCTTTTTGCAAGCGTCGGGACGGGGCTACGACGATCCGGGAGTTGCAACGGCTGGAGCTGGTTCGGGCTGCCTCGGATGGTGTGATCACGGCGTTTGTTTCTGCTGATGCGTTCTGCCACTCGATGGTTCGGTCGCTGATCGGGGCGTTGTTGGCTGTTGGGGAGAGGCGGAAGGCTGTCGAGTGGCCTTCGTCGCTGTTGTCGTTGAGTGGGCGGGCTTCTGGGGTGACTGTGGCTCCGGCGCACGGGTTGTGTTTGGTGCGGGTGGATTTTCCTGGGGATGACGAGCTGGGGGCTCGGGCTGAGGCGACTCGGCGGGTTCGGACGCTCTCTTAGGGGAGCTTGTCTTCCGGGAAGGGAGGAGCCCCCGGCGGGGGGACCGGGGGCTCCGAGGGGTGGTGCGGTTGTGGCTCAGATGTCGAGCGTCCAGGAGTCG
>JAVXWK010000874.1:0-7402 GCA_032230575.1 Pseudonocardiales bacterium
AATTCCATAGTGTTTCGGTGGTTATAGCGTTGGGGAAACACCCGGTCCCATTCCGAACCCGGTAGTTAAGCCCTTCTGCGCCGATGGTACTGCACTGGTTACGGTGTGGGAGAGTAGGTCGCCGCCGGACAATCTTTCAGAAGACCCCTGAGGGTCGAGCACTTCGGTGCTCCCCTCAGGGGCCTTTTGCTGTTCAGGGGACAATTTTCGCTTGCACTGCCTGATCTGATGAACACATGGACGCGGTCGTGCACACCAGCCTGGAGTCGTTCGACGCCGCCACCCTCGATCGGCTCGCGGCCGATCCGGTGCGGAACACCATCGCGCTGACCTCGCTCGACCGCGCACGCCGGATGCCGGCCACCGAACATCCGCCGGTCCTGATCACGTTCCACGACAACGGCGATGTGGTCGGCTCATTGATTCGTACGCCGCCCTGGCCGTTCCAAGCAGCGGATCTGCCACTCGATGCGGTGGAGTTGGCGGTGCGGACCATCAACGAGGTCGATCCGGACGCTCCCGGCGTCACCGGTCCGCGGGAAAGGTCTGAAGCCTTCGCCACAGCGACCGGCAAGAACTTCACCGAGTCCCTGACCACCAGGCTCTACCGCCTCGGCACGCTGGCTCCGCCGACCGTGGAGGGATCCGCTCGCATGGCCACCGAGGACGACGTCGAACTTCTCGGCGCCTGGCGCGGTTCGTTCCTCCGGGAAGCCGTGCCCGAAGCGCCGAACGAAGGGGTGATCGAGGCCATGCGCAGTTCGCTGCGTCTGGGCAACGGCCACGTCCTCTGGGAGGTCGACGGCACACCGGTCGCCTGGGCCGTGGCCAGCCTTCCGCACGCGGGCATGACCAGGGTCGGCCCCGTCTACACCCCGCCCGAGCACCGCAAGCACGGTTACGGCGCCGCTGTCAGCGCGACGGTCAGCCAGTGGGCACTGGACCAGGGCGCCACCGACGTACTGCTCTTCGCGGACCTGACCAACCCGATCTCGAACTCGATCTATCAACGCATCGGTTACCAACCACTCGACGACTGGGCGGAGTTCTGGTGGAAGCACTGACCTACGACAACCTCGAAGGCTTCCTGGCGGTGGCCGGCGATCTTCTCGACGCCGACCCCGTGAGCAACAGCGTGCATCTGACCACAGTGGACTCCGCACGGCGTGGACTCCGCCCACCCGCAGCGCTGATCTCGTTGCACGACAACGGAACCCTCGTCGGCGCGGCTACTCGCATGCAGGACCGTCCTCTCCACGTCGCCGCGATGCCACCCGCTGCGGCACCGCTCGTGGCGGACGTCCTGCGTGGACAACCGATCGACGCCGTCACCGGACCGGTGGACCGCGTGGAGGCGTTCCGGACCCTGTGGCGCGACGGCGGGCGCGAGACCTACCGGCTCCGGCTCTACCACCTGGAGGACCTCGTCGTTCCGGACGTGCCGGGCGAGTTCCGCCTCGCGACCGCCGAGGACGACGACCTGATCACCGACTGGTGGGTGCGGTTCATCGCGGAGCTCGACGGGCTCGAGCGAGCCGACGCCGAGGAGGTCATGCGCGGCAGCAGGAAGATGCCGGCCGGGCATGCCATCTGGCTCGTCGACGGTGAGCCGGTCTCGTGGGCGGGCAGCACCGAACCGGTCGCCGGGGTGTCACGGGTCGGCCCGGTCTACACCCCGCCCGAGCACCGCCGGCGCGGTTACGGAGCCGCGGCCACGGCGGCGGTCAGCCAGTGGGCGTACCAGGCGGGGGCGGATCACGTCGTGCTGACGGCGGACCTGGCGAACCCGACGGCGAACTCGGTCTACCAGGGCATCGGGTTCCGGCACGTCTCGGACTGGTCCGAGTACAAGTGGGACTAGTCGAACAGCTCGGGCGTGAGCGGGCGGTTGCGGACGTGGGAGGAGAAGACGAGGGAGGTGGTGGTGTCGCCGTAGCGCTGCATCACCTCGACGAGCTCCTCCAGTTCGATCATCGACCGGCAGACGACGCGCAGCAGCCAGCAGTCATCTCCAGTCACGTGGTCGGCGTCCAGGATCTGTGGCAGTGCCAGCACCTGCGACCGGAACCGCGGCGTGTCCAGCGAGCGGACCCGGACGCGCACGATCGACTCGATCGGCAGTCCGAGCCGCGCTGGTGAGACCACCGCGGCGAAGCCCGTGATGACGCCGAGCGACTCCAGGCGGCGCACGCGTTCGGTCACGGCCGGAGCGGACAGCGACACCTCGCGGCCCAGCGCCGTGAACGACATGCGTCCGTCGGCCTGCAGCAAGGTCAGGATCTTCCAGTCCACCGCGTCGAGTTCCACCTGGAAATCATAGGTAGAAGGTCGCGAACGCCTGGGTTTCCGCATGCCCAATCACGAGCCGAACACCAAAGATCAAAGACATGACCAACGCACTGAGGTTCCCCGCCGCCGACCCGAACACCGCGGCTGCCTTCTTCTCGGCCGAGCTCGCGTTCGAAGCCGATCCGGACGACGTCCACCGCGACCTGCAGGCCGGCGACACGAGTGGATACGTCCTCGTGGAGACGCGTGCACCGGAGGCGTTCGCCCTGGCACGCATCCCCGGCGCGATCAACCTGCCCTACCGCGACCTGCCCGAACGGCTCGACCTCGACCCGGACCTGGTCTACATCTGCTACTGCGAGAGCTTCCAGTGCAACGCGGCGACCAAGGGCGCGCTCGCACTCGCCCAACGCGGATTCCGGGTGAAGAGGCTCTCCGGCGGCATCACGGCGTGGCGCGAAGCGGGCTATCCCGTCGAGGTGGGCGAGGCGGGTGTTTCTGAGGTCGCGTGTCATTGCTGAGTCAAGCCGACATAGGCTCACGTCCGTGACCGCACCGCGCCTGCTCGTCCTGCAGCCCTCGCAGTCCGACCCGCTCGCGAAGCTGGGCGATTGGCTGGAAGCCGACGGCATCGAGCTTCACCTCGTGCCGCTGCAGGACGAGCCCGCGCCGGAGAACCTCGACGGCTACGACGGCGTGATCTGCCTCGGTGGCGAGATGGGTGCGCTCGACGATCTGCGGCACCCGTGGCTCGCCGACGCCCGCCGCCTGCTGAGCAACGCCGTCGCGAAACGGCTGCCGACGCTCGCGATCTGCCTTGGCGCGCAGCTGCTCGCGGCCGCCACCGGTGGGCAGGTCCGGAAGGGGCCGCAGGGTCCGGAGGTCGGGGTGTTGCTGGTGGCGAAGCGGGACGCGTCCGGCACCGACCCGTTGTTCGCGGACCTGCCGTTCACCCCTGACGTGCTGCAGTTCCACAGCGACGAGGTGCATCTGCTGCCGCCCGGCGCGGAACACCTCGCAGCGTCTCCGAAATATCCGAATCAGGCGTTTCGGGTCGGTGCCTGCGCTTACGGCCTGCAGTTCCACATCGAGACGACGCCGGAAATCGTCTTGAACTGGGCGGCCAAGGATCCTGAATCGGCGGCCTGCGCACGGTCGACCCACTTCGACGTGGACTTCCTCGAAGAAGCGCACCGCGACTTCGAGGAGGTGTGGCAGCCGTTCGTCGCCAGATTCGCGAAGATGGTGCGGGGAGAACTGTCGCCCGTGGGGTGTTCGGGCACACAACTTCCCTTGGTGTGACGTTACTTTCGTAGGTTATAGGGCATCCTGGGTTCCCGGTACCGTCATCTCCTGGACACCTTGTTCGATCCAGCCGGAGGATCAGTGTGGATCCCGCACTTGTAGTGATCATCGTCGTTGTCACTGCTCTCATCTTCGACTTCACCAACGGGTTCCACGACACGGCCAACGCCATGGCCACCTCCATCGCCACGGGTGCGCTGAAGCCCCGCACGGCGGTCGCGTTGTCGGCGGTCCTCAACCTCGTCGGCGCGTTCCTGTCCGTCGAGGTCGCCAAGACGATCTCCGGCGGCATCGTGGACGACGCCAAGATCACTCCCGCGATCATCTTCGGCGGGCTGGTCGGCGCGATCATGTGGAACCTCGTGACGTGGTACGCGGGGCTGCCCTCGAGCTCGTCGCACGCCCTGTTCGGTGGCCTGATCGGTGCGACGTGGGTCGCGTCCGGAGTGGACGCCATCCACTTCGCCAAGGTCGTCGACAAGGTCCTGGTGCCCGCGGTCGTCGCACCGCTGGTCGCCGGTCTGGTCGCGGCGCTCGCCACGATCGTCGTCTACAGGCTCAAGAAGGCCACTGATCCGCGGGTCTCGCACACCGGGTTCAAGATCGGTCAGGTCGCCTCGGCGTCGCTGGTCTCGCTCGCGCACGGCACCAACGACGCGCAGAAGACCATGGGCATCATCACGCTGGCGCTGATCACGTCCGGCTCGCTCGCCCCCGGCTCCGCGCCGCCGGTCTGGGTGATCATCAGCGCGGGTCTGGCGATCGCACTCGGCACCTACCTCGGCGGCTGGCGCATCACCCAGACGCTGGGCCGCGGCCTCACGACCATCGAGCCCGCCCAGGGCTTCGCCGCGCAGACCTCGACGGCCACCGCGATCCTCGCGTCGTCGCACCTCGGCTTCGCGCTGTCGACCACGCACGTCGCGTCGGGCGGCATCATGGGCTCCGGCCTCGGTCGCGACCGGCACGGGGTCAAGTGGGGAACGATGGGCAAGATGGCCGCGGGGTGGCTGTTCACGTTGCCCGCCTCCGGCATCGTCGGCGCGATCGCGGGCAAGTGGGCGTCCAGCGGCGCCACGGGCGTCATCGGGGTCGCCGTGATCGGCGGCGCGGTGGCGGTCGGCATCTGGATCCTGTCGCGGCGCGAGCCGGTCAAGCCGGAGCACATCGTCGACGAGGTCGCCGCTCAGGCCGAACTGCACAAGGTGGCGGCATGACGATCAAGTGGGACGCGCTGCTGCAGGTCTTCGGCGCCACGCTGCTGGTGACGTTGCTGGTGGTCACGCTGTTCGTGCTCGGCATCCGGATGCTGTCGAGCGACAAGAAGGTGCCCGCGGTGGCGAGCTTCGCGGGTTGCGTCGCGGTCGTGCTCTACGGGCTCTCACTGATCATCCTCTGACGATGTGAGCACACTAGTGTTGGCTCCTGATGAGCGAACTCGGCCGTGCCGCGTCACCAGCAAGATTCGGACTCACCGAGCCGCGCAGCGAGGAAATGCTGCGCGGCCTCGGCCTGTGGGCTGACCGCCGCCCCGCGGAGGGGTCGGAGCCGGTGCTGGCGGCGCTCTCCCGCTGCCCCGACCCGGACCTCGCGTTGCGCGGCTTGGAGCGCCTCCAACCGGTCGCCGACTGGGACGCCCTGTCGACGGCGCTGCACCAGGACGAGGTCGTGCGCGGGCGGCTGCTCGCCGTGCTCGGTTCGTCGACCGCGCTGTCCGACTTCCTGGTGGCCAACCCCGAGCGGTGGCGTTCGCTGACCGACGAGGTCGACGTGTCGCTGGAGCTCGCCGACGGCGACGTGCTGCGCATCGAGTACCGGGCGAAGCTGCTGCTCGTGGCGGCCAACGACCTGGCGCACGTCGTCGAGCCGTCGTTGCCGTTCGTGCCGTACGACACGGTGGCCGCGCAGCTCTCGGATCTCGCCGTGTCGGCGTTGCGGGCGTCGTTGAAGATCGCTGCCGAGCGCGTGAACGGCGCGGACAGGTGCCGGCTCGCGGTGATCGCGATGGGCAAGTGCGGTGCCAACGAGCTGAACTACGTGAGCGACGTCGACGTCGTGTTCGTCGGCGAGGGCGACCTGGGCGTCGCCACGCGGCTGGCCGGCACGATGATGCAGATCGCGGGCCAGTCGTGCTTCGAGGTCGACGCGGCGCTGCGGCCGGAGGGCAAAGCCGGCGCGCTGGTCCGGACGCTCGACGGGCACGCGTCGTACTACAAGAAGTGGGCGCGGACCTGGGAGTTCCAGGCGTTGCTGAAGGCCAGGCCGGTCGCGGGTGACGCCGAGCTCGGGCAGGCGTACCTCGACGTCGTGCGGCCCTATGTGTGGACGGCGGCCGAGCGTGAGAACTTCGTCGAGGACGTGCAGGCGATGCGCCGCCGCGTCGAGGACCACGTGCCCAGTGGCCTTGCCGATCGCGAGCTGAAGCTGGGCCGTGGTGGGCTGCGCGATGTCGAGTTCGCGGTGCAGCTCCTGCAGCTCGTGCACGGCCGTTCCGACGAGGACCTGCGGATTCAGGCGACGACGGCCGCGTTGGCCGCGCTGGGCACGGGCGGGTACGTCGGGCGCAACGACGCGGCGGACTTCGGGCGTTCGTACAGGTTCCTGCGCACGTTGGAGCACCGGCTGCAGCTGCAGCGTTTACTGCGCACGCACCTCTTCCCGGCGGACGACGACGCGACGGCGTTGCGCTGGCTGGCGCGCTCCGTCGGGCTCGCGGCCGATGGCAGGCGCTCCGAGGGGCAGGTGCTGCTGGCGGAGTTCCGCAAGCACGCCAACCAGGTCCGGCGGCTGCACGAGAAGCTCTTCTACCGGCCGCTGCTGCAGTCCGTGGCGGGCGTGCCGACCGAGGCGTTGCGGCTCACGACAAAGGAGGCCGTGGCCCGGCTCGCGGCTCTCGGCTACACCTCGCCTGACGGGGCGTTGCGGCACATCCAGGCGTTGACGCACGGGGTGTCGCGTCGTGCTCGCATCCAGGGTGCTCTGCTGCCGGTGCTGCTGGACCTGTTCGCTCTCACACCCGACCCGGACGGCGGGCTGCTGGCGTACCGGAAGGTGTCCGAGGCACTCGCCGAAACTCCCTGGTACCTGCGGCTGCTGCGGGACGAGGGTGCTGTCGTCGAACGGCTCGCGGTGCTGCTGGGCACTTCCCGGTTCGTGCCGGACCTGCTGGTGCGGGCCCCGGAGGTGTTGCGGCTGCTCGCGGACACCGAGGCGTTGGCCGGGCGAGATCCGCACTCGATCGGGAACCCCTTGCGCAGCGCGGTTTCCCGGTACGACGACCTTCCGCGTGCTGTTGCGGCCGCGCGGTCCCTGCGGCGGCACGAGATGCTGCGTGTCGCGGCTGCGGACCTGTTGGGGTTCATGCCCATCGAGACCGTGTGCGTGTCGCTGTCCGAGGTGTGGGGTGCGGTGCTGCAGAGCGCTCTCGACGCCGCCGTGCGTGCGGCCGGGGAGCCTGTTGCCGCGTTGTCCGTGATCGGCATGGGACGGCTGGGCGGGCACGAGCTCGGGTACGGGTCCGATGCGGACGTGATGTTCGTGTGCAAGCCGCTCGAGGGCTTCTCCGACGCCGAGGCGGCGAAGTGGGCGAGCAGCGTGGTGGAGAACATCCGGCGGCTGCTCGGCGCGCCGTCGCAGGACCCGCCGCTGCAGGTCGACACGGATCTTCGGCCGGAGGGCAGGCAGGGGCCGCTCGTGCGGACGCTGGACTCGTACCGCGCGTACTACCGGCAGTGGGCGGAGATCTGGGAGAAGCAGGCGCTGCTGCGGGCGCGTTTCATCGCCGGGGACGCTGCTCTGGGTTCCGACT
>JAVXWK010000882.1:0-3509 GCA_032230575.1 Pseudonocardiales bacterium
CGGGCCCAGGTCGAGCGGCTTCGGGCGGTGGGGGCGGCCGAGATCGACGTCGCGTACTCGTTGGTGCGGTCGCGGGCGTTGTTCGAGCACAGGGCCGTGCTGTTCGACGGGGCCGAGGTCGCCAGCGGAGTAGCGGGGGAGCACACGCTCGCGATGTTGTTCTCCGGGCAAGGGTCGCAGCGGCTTGGCATGGGGCGGGAGCTGTACGCGCGGTTCCCGGAGTTCGCGGACGCATTCGACGACGTGCTCGCGCACCTCGACCCCGGGCTGAAGAGCGTCATCTGGGGCGAGGACGAGGAGAGCCTCAACCAGACCGGGAACACACAGCCGGCGTTGTTCGCGTTCCATACGGCGCTGTACAGGCTGTTGCAGGCGTTCGGGATCAAGCCCGCGCACCTCGCCGGTCACTCGATCGGGGAGATCGCGGCGGCGCACGTCGCGGGCGTGCTCAGCCTGGAAGACGCGGCGAAGCTGATCACCGAACGCTCACGGCTGATGCAGGCGCTTCCGCAGACGGGCGCCATGGTGGCCGTGCAGGCGACCGAAGAAGAAGTGAACCGGCACCTCACCAGCAAGGTGTCGATCGCTGCGATCAACGGGCCCACGAGCATCGTCATCGCGGGCGACGAGGCCGAGGTCGAGGCGATCGCGGCGCGGTTCGAGAAGACCAAGCGGCTCAAGGTCAGCCACGCGTTCCACTCGCCGTTGATGGAGCCGATGCTCGACGACTTCCGGCGAGCGATCGCGGGCATCCGGTTCAGCGAGCCGAAGATCCCGATCAGTGCGACGGGCGATGTGACCGATCCCGAGTACTGGGTCAGCCACGTGCGGGATGCGGTGCGGTTCACCGACAACATCGCGAAGATCCCGGCCACGAAGTTCCTCGAGGTCGGGCCGGATGGCGTCCTCAGCGCACTCGTGGACGGCGCCATTCCGACACTGCGGAAGAACAAGACCGAGGAAGCCGCGCTGGCCACCGCGCTCGGTCAAGTACATGTTGACGGAATCAACGTCGACTGGACGCCGTGGCTGACGGGCGGCAAGCTGATCGGCCTGCCGACGTATCCGTTCGACCACGAGCGGTTCTGGCCCAAGGCAACCGTTGGCGGCCGCGCGGGAGATCCCGCGGCGTATGGGCTGCGGTCCGGCGGGCATCCGTTGCTGGGCGCGGCCATCGCGGTCGCGGGCACCGACGAGTTCGTCCTCAGTGGACGACTCAGTCTCGCCACGCATCCGTGGATCGCGGACCACGTCGTCGGTGGCGCGGTGTTGTTCCCCGGCACCGGATTCCTCGATTTCGCCATCCGCGCCGGCGACATGGTCGGGTGCGACCGCGTCGACGGGCTCACGATCGTCGTACCGCTCGTGCTGCCGGAGAGGGAAGCCGTTGCGGTGCAGGTGAGGGTTGGCGCGCCGGACGACAACGGGCGTCGGCCGGTCAGCATTCACTCGCAGCTGCTCGACTCGGACGAGTGGATCCAGCATGCCAGCGGCACGCTTGCCGAAGGTCCGCATCAGGCCGAGTTCGACACCGCCGAGTGGCCGCCCGCTGACGCCGAAGAGCTTGGCCTGGAAGCTTTCTACGAGACTCTCGCGGGAGGTGGGCTGGCTTACGGGCCGATCTTCCAGGGACTGCAACAGGCTTGGCGCCACGGCGACGAGGTGCTGGTCGAGGTCGCATTGCCGGACAGCGTGGACGACGCCGCGACGTTCGGCGTGCATCCCGCGCTGCTCGACTCGGCGCTACACGCCATCACGTTCGTCGACGGTGCGGGACAAGGGTTGCCGTTCGAGTGGAACGGCGTGTCGCTGCACGCCATCGGGCCGTCGCGGCTGCGGGTCCGGCTGAAGCACACGGGTGGTGATGCCGTCGAGGTCACCGCCGTCGACGTCGAAGGCGCGCCGGTGTTGTCGGTGAAGTCGCTGGTGGTGAGGACGCCGTCGGCGAGCGCGCTGAGCAATCCTGTCGCGGAGTCGCTGTTCCGCGTCGACTGGGTGCCGGTGCAGGTCGGTGAAGCGGCGGAGATCGACGCTCGGGTCGTGGAGCTGGCAGGCGGTCCGGACGCGACGGCTGTGCACGAGACGACCAAGCGTGTGCTGGAGATCCTACAGAATGCCGAAGAGCGTGTGGTGTTCGTGACGCGCGGCGCGGCGGCGATCGGCGAGGAGGCGATCACCGACCTGGGCGCGGCGGCTGCGTGGGGCTTGGTGCGGTCGGCACAAGCCGAGAACCCAGGCAAGTACCTGCTGGTCGACCTCGACGACAACAGCTCCCTGACACCAGGAATGCTGGTCACCGAAGAACAGCAGCTGATCGTGCGCGACGGGACTGTCCACGCCGGACGGTTGGCGCGGCTGCAGACCGGGCCGACGCTGGTACCGCCGACCGGAACGCCCTGGCGCCTCGACACCACCACGAAAGGCAGTCTGGACAACCTCGTCCTGGCGCCTTGGCAACCGGAACCGTTGCAGGGCAAACAGGTTCGGATCGCGATCCGGGCCGCGGGTCTCAACTTCCGCGACGTGCTGAACGCGCTCGGTATGTATCCGGGCGAGGCGGGCTCGTTCGGTGCGGAGGCCGCGGGTGTCGTCACCGAACTCGGACCCGACTGCACTGAGCTGAATGTCGGCGACCCGGTGTTCGGCATGCTGTTCGGCGGCATGGGGCCGGTCGGCATCATCGAAGAGCCCTACCTGACCAGGCTTCCGGACGGCTGGACGTTCGAGCAGGGCGCGTCGGTGCCGCTGGTGTTCCTCACGGCCTACTACGCGTTGATCGAGCTCGGCAAGGTGTGGCCGGGGGAGAAGGTGCTCGTCCACGCCGGTGCCGGTGGTGTCGGCATGGCGGCGATCCAGGTCGCGAAGCATCTCGGCGCGGAGGTGTTCGCCACCGCCAGCGAGGGCAAGTGGGACGTGCTGCGCAGGCTCGGCCTCGACGACGCGCACATCGGCAACTCGCGCGACACGTCGTTCGAGCAGAAGTTCCCGCGGGTTGACCTCGTGCTGAACGCGTTGACCGGCGAGTTCATCGACGCCTCGCTGCGGCTGCTCGGCGAGGGCGGGCGATTCCTGGAGATGGGCAAGACCGATCTGCGGGAGGACGTGCCGGGCATCCTCTACCGGCCGTTCGACCTCGGCGAGGCGCATCCCGACCACGTCCAGCGCATGCTCGCCGCGCTCGTCGAGCTGTTCGAGAGTGATGTGCTGACACCACTGCCGATCGCCGCGTGGGACGTGCGGCGGGCGCGCGACGCGTTCCGGTTCATGAGCCGTGCCAAGCACATCGGCAAGATCGTGATCACCGTTCCGCCTGGGTGGGATCCCGACGGCACCGTGGTGATCACAGGAGGAACCGGCGGGTTGGGTGCGGAGCTGGCACGGCACCTCGTCGCGCGAGGCACGCGGAAGCTGTTGCTGCTCAGCCGTCGCGGCCTCGACTCGCCGGGCGCGGCGGAGCTGGCCGCGTTGGATGCGGACGTCACCATCGCGGCTTGCGATGTGGCGGACCG
>JAVXWK010000896.1:0-6085 GCA_032230575.1 Pseudonocardiales bacterium
TGTGGGCTCCCCTTTCTTTTGTCTTGAGGGGGAAAAGCCGATGGCGAAGTTCAACATCTTTCGCGCACGTCCGGCGGGCACCAGCCCTGTCGCCACGGCGCCGGCACCGTCCGTCCGCACCTACGAGGGCGGCGACGGCTACGTCCGCGACACGAAGTCCGAGCTGTTCCTTCTCGCCGTGTCGAACATGGGCGGCGAGGACACCTTCTACGAGTCCGGCGGTCAGCGCGACACCCGGTTCGCCCAGCTCGTGCACGCCGCCGCGCTCGAGGATCCCGAGTGGACCGCTCGTCTGCTGAAGTGGCTGCGCGACGAGGCGAACATGCGCACCGCGTCGCTCGTCGGCGCCGCCGAGTTCGTGCTCGCGCGGCTCCTCGCCGAGTCCGACGCGGGCGTGACCAACCGGGCCGTCATCGACTCCGTGCTGCAGCGCGCCGACGAGCCGGGTGAGCTGCTCGCCTACTGGACCGGCACCAACGGCCGGCGTGTGCCGAAGCCGATCAAGCGCGGCATCGCCGACGCGGTGAAGCGGCTCTACGACGAGCGCGCGGTCCTCAAGTGGGACAGCGACTCGCGCTGCTTCCGCATGGCCGACGTGCTGAACCTCGCGCACCCCTCGCCTGCCGCCGACTGGCAGGGCTCGCTGTTCCAGTACGTGCTGGACCGGCGCCGGGACGGTGATGTCGCGGTTCCCCCGGACCTGCGCGTGATCGCGGCACGGCGTGAGCTCATGGCGTGGCCGATCGAGGAGCGGCGTGCGCTCTTCGGGCGTCCTGACGCGGTGGACGTGCTCCGGCGTGCGGGGATGACGTGGGAGGCCGTGGCCGGGTGGCTGCAGGGTCCGCTCACCCGTGAGGTGTGGGAGGCGCTCGCGCCGTCGATGGGTTACATGGCTCTTCTTCGCAACCTCAGGAATTTCGACGAGGCAGGCATGTCCGACGAGGTCGCGGCGGCTGTCGCGGCACGACTGGCCGACCCCGGTCAGGTCGCACGCTCGCGGCAGTTCCCGTTCCGCTTCCTGTCGGCGTACGAGGCGGCACCGAGCCTGCGCTGGGGCCACGCCCTGGACCAGGCGCTGCAGGCGTCGCTCGGCAACCTGCCCGCGCTGCCGGGCCGGTCGCTGGTCCTCGTCGACACCTCGGCGTCGATGACGCAGAACACGATCTCGCCGAAGTCGAAGGTCACCCCGGCGAAGGCCGCGGCGGTCTTCGGCGTCGCACTGGGCGCCAAGGGCGAGCAGGTCGACGTCGTCGGGTTCGCGACCGGCACGTTCCGGCACCACGTCAAGCCAGGTGCGTCGGTCATCCGCGAGGTCGACCGGTTCCTGAAGCGGATCGGTGAGGTCGGGCACGGCACCGACATCATCGGGTCGCTGCGGCGGACCTACCAGGGGCACGACCGCGTGTTCATCATCTCGGACATGCAGACGGTGACCGGGCACGACGGGCAGGGCGTCTCGGACGTCGTGCCGCGGCACGTGCCGATCTACGGCTTCAACCTGGGCGGATACCAGCAGGCGGCGTTCGCGACCGGCAAGGCCGACCGCCACGAGTTCGGCGGCCTGACGGACGCGACGTTCAGGGTGGTTCCGCTTCTCGAAGCAGGCCGGAACGCCGGGTGGCCGTTCTGAAAAGTGGGGGCGCTTACTTTTCGTAAGCGCCCCCACCAGCTATCATGGGCCGCATGGAGTTCAACGTGTTCGCCAAGGCGTGCCCGTCACGTCCGACGCTGGAACACGTCACGGGCAAGTGGGGCAGCCTGACGATGAGCGCGCTCATCAACGGCCCGTTGCGGTTCAACGAGCTGCGCCGCCGGGTCGACGGCGTGAGCGAGAAGATGCTGTCCCAGACGCTGCACGCGCTGGAGCGGGACGGGCTGGTGCACCGCGACGCGCAGCCGACGAACCCGCCGCGCGTCGACTACACCCTCACGCCGCTCGGGCTCGAGACGGCGGAGCGGTTGATGTCGCTCATCCTGCTGCTGGAGGAGCGCATGCCGGACGTGCTCGAAGCGCAGCGCGAGTACGACACCCGCTGCTGATCACCACTCCACCATCAACCGGTCCGGCACGCGCGTGCGCAGGTCCGGCCGGAACGTGACCTCCTGGCCGGGAGCCAGCCTCAGACCGGGCAGCCGGGACGACAGTTGTTCCAGTGCCACACGGGTTTGCATGCGCGCGAGTGGCGCGCCGACGCAGAAGTGCGCTCCAGCTCCCAAGGACAGGTGCACCGTCGGCATCCGCCGTGACGGGTCGAACGACTCCGGGCAGCCGTAGACGGCCTCGTCGCGGTTCGCCGCGGCGAGCAGCAGCTGCACCCGAGCACCCGCCGGTACCGAATGGCCACCGATCTCCGCTTCCTCGGTGGCGTAACGGAAAACGCTCACCATCGGGCCCTCGTAGCGCAGCAGTTCCTCGATGACGGACGGGATCATGGCGGGATCTTCGACGATGCCGATCCAGTGCGCGCGACGGCCGGCGAGCAGCGAGCGCACGCCAAGCGCGAGCACGTTGACCGTCATGTCGAACTCCGCCAGCGGTTTCTGCTCTTCGGGTGACAGCGTGCCGATCGCGACGCGCACGACCATTTCCGGGAACGGGTCGGCGAACAGTGCCACGAAGTCGCCGTGGCCGGTGCGGGGGCAGGCGTCGATCAGGTGGTCGGCGAAGTCGCGGGCCAGCGGTTCCAGCTCGGTCATGCGCCTGGGCGAGAAGGTGGACTGAAGTGCCTTGCGCACCTGGGGATCGAGCTGATGGGAACGCCCCACGAAGCGGCGGTCCCGGAGAACCCGCACGACGTTCTCGTACCGGCTGACGACCCAGTACCCGTTCTCCTCGCTGAAGAACACCGGTTCGGACGCTCTCAGGTGCGCGAACAGCGGGTAGGGGTTCGCGATGTGCTGCGAGTCGAGAGGCTCGTACGGGGTAGCCACAAATGACGAGTGTGACAGCGGGCGCGCGTCACGAAAGTCCACATGGGCAATTGAGACGCGCGCCCGCTCCTGTCAGCACTCGATGACGTTCACCGCGAGGCCGCCGCGTGCGGTCTCCTTGTACTTCACCGACATGTCCTTGCCGGTGTCGCGCATGGTCTTGATGACCTTGTCGAGCGACACGAAGTGCGAGCCGTCGCCGCGCAACGCCATGCGCACCGCGGTGATCGCCTTGATCGACGCGACGGCGTTGCGCTCGATGCACGGGATCTGCACCAGGCCGCCGATCGGGTCGCAGGTGAGGCCGAGGTTGTGCTCCATGGCGATCTCGGCGGCGTTCTCGACCTGTTCCGGGGTGCCGCCGAGAACCTCGGCCAAGCCTCCGGCCGCCATCGAACACGCGGAGCCGACCTCGCCCTGGCACCCGACCTCGGCGCCGGAGATCGAGGCGTTCTCCTTGAACAGCACGCCGATCGCGCCCGCCGTGAGCAGGAACCTGACCACGCCGTCGTCGCTCGCCCCCGGCACGAACCTCGTGTAGTAGTGCAGCACCGCCGGAACGATGCCCGCGGCACCGTTGGTCGGCGCGGTGACGACACGGCCGCCCGCCGCGTTCTCCTCGTTGACCGCCAACGCGAAGAGCGTCACCCAGTCCATGACCCGCAGCGGGTCGGTGACGAAGTGCTCGCCCTCCAGCGACTTGCGCATCTCGGCGGCGCGGCGGCGGACCTTGAGGCCACCTGGCAGGACGCCGTGCTCGTTGCAGCCGCGCTCGACGCACTCCTGCATCACGTGCCAGATGTGCAGAAGTCCTTGGCGCACCTCGTCTTCGCTGCGCCACGACAGCTCGTTGGCCATCATGATCTCGCTGATCGACATGCCCGTCTCGCGGCAGCGCGCGAGGAGCTGGTCGCCGGTCAGGAACGGGTGCGCCAGCGGGGTGGTGTCCGGCTTGATCCGGTCCGTGCCCGACGCGTTCTCGTCGACGACGAAACCGCCGCCGATCGAGTAGTAGACGGCGTGCTCGACGGACTCGTCACCCTTGTACGCCTCGAAGCTCATCCCGTTGGGGTGCAACGGAAGCGACTTGCGGCGGTGCATGACGAGGTCGCGGTCGTGCACGAAGCCGATCTCGTGCGCGCCGCCGAGTTTCAGGCGTCCGCCGGTGACGATCTCCTCGACGCGGGCGGCCGCGATCGCGGGGTCGACTTCCTCGGGGAGGTTGCCTTCGAGTCCCAGGAACACGGCCTTGGGGCTGCCGTGGCCGTGCCCGGTCGCGCCGAGCGAGCCGAACAGCTCGACGTGCACGCGGTCCACTTCGGACACCCGTGCCCCGAGCTTCTCGACGAACATCGCCGCCGCGCGCATCGGGCCGACTGTGTGGGAGCTGGACGGTCCGATGCCGACGGAGAAAAGGTCGAAAACGCTGATCGCCACTGATCAGTCCTCTGGTTCTTCAGTCTTTGGTGAGCTCGGCGTACTTGGCCGCCGTGAGCAGGTTCTCCGCCGACTCCACGCGAACCCTGAACAGCCAGCCCGCGCCGTACGGGTCGTTGTTGATGACGGCCGGGTCGTCGACGACCGCGCCGTTGACTTCGATCACCTCGCCGGTCACCGGGGAGAACAGGTCGCTGACCGACTTGGTGGACTCGAGCTCGCCGCAGACGGCGTTCGAGACGACCTCGGCGCCGACCTCGGGAAGCTGGACGAAGACGATGTCGCCGAGGGCGTCCGCGGCGTACTCGGTGATTCCGCAGGTCAGCGGGTCCTGGGTACCCGGCGTCCAGTCGACCCACTCGTGCTCGACGGTGTAGAGCAGGTTCTCGGGGAACTCCACGGCGACTCCTCTGGCTGTGACGGCTCGGTCAGGTGACTACCCCCTCCGCCGTGCAGAGTTGCCTACCCCGAGCGGTCTTGCTGCCTGAGAGTGTGCGGGAGCTTGCCCCTTCGGCGCCCCGACTCGTGCTGGTCGAGGTCTCTCCCACTCGGGTTCTGATGCCTGCGGCATCGCGGCCGTTTTCAGTTCGCCAATCGGCCCGAACGCTATGTGCGTCTGCTGCCAAGTGTCAACGCGAGATGGTTGACATCGGAGAGAGCGCTACCACAGATTTGAGACAGACATCGGAGGTCTCATGAGGACAGCGCTCATCGTCGCTCTGCTCGCCTCGCTTCTGACTGCCTCGGTCTCCACCGCGAGCGCAGCTGACGCCCCACAGCCCATCCCTGTTCCGATCGACACCCACTTCAACAACGACGGCATCGACACCGCCGCTGACCGGACCGGGAACTTCGACGGCTCCGGTTACGTGTTCCCTGCGGAAGCACTCCCGTCCGGGCAGGTCACGGCCGATGGCGTGCCGTATCTGTTCCCGGGAAATTCACAGTCGAAGAACAACAACGTGGTCGCGCTCGGCCAGCGGGTCGACCTGCCCCGCGGCCGCTACCTGACCGCGCACTTCCTCGTGGCGTCGTCATACGGCGCTGCGGGAGGCACCGCGACCGTGCACTACGCGGACGGCTCGACCAGCACCGGTGCCCTGAGCGGACCGGACTGGTACTCGGGCAGTGGTCCGATCTCAGCGCCCTACCGGTACTCCCCCGGCGGGACCGACCAGCACCCGGTGTCGATCGGCACAGGTCAGGTGTGGGCAGATCCCTCGAAGGACGTCGTCGGCCTCACGTTGCCCGTGACGAACCCCGCGGCCGAGGGCAAGTCCTCGCTGCACGTGTTCGCGCTGTCGCTGCAGCCCGCGGGCAAGGGCCAGGTGCTGGCGGTCCGTGCTTCGCGCAGCACGACCAAGCTGCCCCGGCTGGGCGGGCAGACCGTCGAGGCCACCGTCGTGAACCTCGGCGACCAGTGGCTGTCGAACATCTCGGTGCGCGCCGAGGGGCTCGGTCTCGTGACGCTCGCGCCGGCGTCCGTGAAGCGGCTCGCGCCTGGCGAGGAAGCTCGGGTGCGGATCGGCATCCACGCGTATCGGACGGGCACGTTCGACGGCCGGGTCGTTGCTTCCTCAGCGAAGGCCTCGGCGTCGCAGAACGCCCGGTTCACGCTGGGTGTCGCCGACTACCAGGCGACCGACGCGTCGTTGGGCACCCACGAGTCGCCGTACTGGTTCGACGACGCCAAGTTCGGGATCTTCATCCACTGGGG